>CAJCIJ010000214.1 GCA_903970315.1 Actinomycetota bacterium | reverse complement strand
GCCGCTGCGCTGCTCGTGGCCACCGCCGCAATCGACCTGGTCGCCGGCCGCACGAGTGTCGGCGATGAGCTACCTCACCTACTCGCCGTGGCGGGGTGGCTGCTGATCAGGCGAATCAGCGTGCTCTCCCCCGAAGGCGCTTACGAACCCACGGCGACGCTCCTGTCGTTTGTGTCGTCAAAGCGCCGCGTCGCGCGACTGCCCGCGGAAAACAGACGACTCGGTGCTGTCGCCCAGCAGGCCCAGACGGCAGACGGCGGCGGCCGCGAACACGGCGAACACGCAGCGTATGTGCCGCCCGAACCCGCTCAGGCCGCCCGAACCGGCTCAGGCCGGGGGTGACCAGGGAAACTTGAAGTTGACCCGGTGGGGCTTCAGCCAGACGTCTGCGTATTCGATGTGCCGTGCCGAGACCGGCGGGCTGACAAGCAGGCTCAGTTCGTAGTTGCCCGCGCCCGGAAGGGTCACGTCGTTGCCGTAGTGCGGTCCCATGTAGCGCGAGATCATCGGCCACTGGCGTTCGTCGAATACAACCTGGCCGGCCTTCTTGATCGTCGACCAGACGGTCGCGTACGGGATGGGCACGCCCGTCTGCGCGTCGCTGAGCATCACCATCAGATGAAAGCTTGAGCTCTTGGACGGCTTGATCAGGTGCTCGTGCGTGCCGTTGTAGACCACGAACGGCACGTCGGTCCGCGCTTCGGCGGTGATCTTCATCCCTTCCCAGGTGGTCGTGCCGAGCACCTGCGTGGGTACCGGCTTGATCGCGCTCGTTGCCGAGTCCGCTGAGGCACTCGCCGATGCCCCGCCGGCGCCCATCTGCATCCCCGCCATGGCGCTTGTGGTCGCCGTGCTGGTGGCGCTCATGCTCGACCCCGCACCCATCTTCATGGCCGCCATCGAGGCCGAGCTGGTCGTTTCCGTGGATGCCGAGGCGGCGTGCTTGTCGGCGGCGGCGCAACCCGACAAAAGCACCACGGCACCCAGTGCGGCCAGGACCCGCCCGGCCGAGGCGCTTGGCTTGAGGCTCATGAATGGGCTCCGATGGCGTCGCGTCGCGCAGCTACGGCTCTTCGCGTGTGGCTGAACAGCGGTGGTGTGTTGGGAGTCAGCGTGAACATGGCGAACGACAGCACCACGAACAGCAGTCCCGCGTTGGGGTCTGTGGCGCCGCCTTCGAAGATACCCCCGAGGCCCTGCCCGATGATCCAGTACGCCACGTTCAGGACGATCGCCAGAATCAGGAACTCGCGAACGCGCCAGTTGAAGGCGACGCTGAGGGCGATCGCCCGGCAGGATGGCGGCGCTCACCACAACGGCGATTGCGCCAGGGGCGTCGTATGTGGGCGCGTGGAGCATCCCCGTGCTTGCTCGCGGTCACCTGGACGCGATCTCCGGCGGCCTGTGGCACGCGCAGGGCCCCTCACCGGTTTGGTTTTGGCTGATTTTCGTGCTGCTCGGCTGTCTGTTGGCCGCGTGGCGACTCGATCGTGCGGCGTTGGACATCGCCGTCGCCCGCGCCTTAGGGGTCGTGCTGCTCATAGCCATAGCCGCCGGCGGTGCCGCGCGACAGCTGTACGGGCGGCCCGGGGTGCCGAGCTCCGAGATCATCCTCGTGGCGATTCTCGCGGCGTTTGCCGCGCTGGGCATTGCGTTGACCGTTCTCGGACGCAGCGGCTACCTGCTGCAGATCGTGATCGCCTTCGTCGCGCTGTGGGTCGGGCTGGAACTGCTTCCCACCCTGTTGCACGGGTTCGCGCTCACCGCCGGCCCGCCGCTTCTGGCACGTGTCACTTCGGTTGTCTGCCTCGGTGGCTGCGCCGACCTCGTTCTGCTGGGGGTGCGCTCGGCGCTCAGACAGCCCGAGGGCGCCCTGCCGGCTCGTTGAGTCTGCCCACTGAGTCCGTCTCCGGCTGCCCTTCGCTGCGCCCGGCGAGTCCGGGGACGGCGGCCGCCGCGATCGGATCGGCCGACCAGATGCAACTCGGCACGGGCCATTCAACCGCCGGTCGCCCCGGCGGTGCGCAGCCGATCGCCGATCGCGGCACGCGCACGCTCAAAGGCGCCGGCATCGCCTTGGAGGATGAAGGAGGTGTTGGCTGCGACCAGCAGCGCAGCGAGCTCGAAGGCCAGTTGCGCCGGATCTGCCCCGGACTGCAGCTCGCCCGCTTCATTGGCTTCGCGGGCCAGCTGCTCGAGCACACCCAGCCAGGCGACCTGCTGGGCGGCAACCGCATCGTGCACCGGGCCCGGCCGCTTGCCGACATCGACTGCCGCCGCTGAGAAAAAGCAGCCGCCGGGAAAGACGCGCCGTTCGACGTGCGACAGGAATGCCTCGCAGACTGCAACCAGGCGCTCGATCCCCTTCGGAGCACGAAGCGCCGTGCGCAGGACCTCGGCCACAAACGTTTCACGCGCCGCTTCGATGGTCGCCAACTGCAGATCGACCTTTGAGCCGAAGTGAGCGTAGATGCCGCTCTTGCTCATCCCCGTAGCGCGCGCCAGTCCTCCGATCGACAGGCCCTCGAGGCCGTCGATCGTCGCGAGCCTCGCGGCCTCGTCGAGGATCGCCGCACGTGTCCGCTCGCCCTTGGTCGGATTCTCGGTGCTTATGGGCAACGTGCCGAGTATAAAAGCACGATCGTGCTATTCTCCACCGATCAAATAGAACGGTCGTGCTGTTTTGGGAGAAAGGAAACCGAGGAACGTGCTCGTGGATACCGACTATCTGGTCATAGGAGCGGGTGCGAGCGGCCTCGCCTTCACTGACGCACTGACGCAAGCGGCGCCGGATGTTGAGGTGACCGTGATCGACCGCCAACGGAGCCCCGGCGGTCACTGGTGCAACGCGTATCCGTTTGTTCGCCTGCACTCGCCGTCGGCCTATTACGGGGTCAACTCGCTGACCCTCGGCCAGGACCGCATCGACCAGGTCGGCGAGAACGCCGGGTACTACGAGCGGGCGACGTGCGATGAGATCCGCGCGCACTTCTCCGAGGCCACCGAGCGGCTCACGCAAACCGGGCGGGTTCGAATGCTGACCGGCCACGAGCATTTGGGCCCCGGCACCGACGGTGAGCGGGTCCGGGATTTGACCACCGAGCAGGTCCATGAGATCGCGGTGCGCCGCAAGGTGGTCGATGCCCGCTACCTGGAGGCCTCGATCCCGTCCACCCACAAGGTCCCCTTCGACGTGGCAGAAGACGCCCGGATGGTGCCAGTCAACGACCTTCCACAGGCCGCGCACGCGGCCTCCTCATACGCCGTTCTCGGTGCCGGCAAGACGGCGGCGGACGCGTGCATGTGGCTCCTTGACAGCGGCGTGCAGCCGGACCGGATTCGCTGGATTCGCCCGCGAGACGCATGGTTTCTTGACCGCCGCCACTCTCAGCCGCTCAAACAGGTCGGCGCGACCATGGAGGGGATCTCGCTCGACGCCGAGGCCGCCGCCCAGTCGGACACGGTCGGCGAGATCTTCGAGCGGCTCGAGGCCTCCGGGCGGCTCGTTCGGATCGATCCGTCCTACCCGGCAACGATGTACCGAGGCACGATGCTCAGCGCCCGCGAGCTGGATGCCCTGCGGCAGATCACAGACGTTGTCCGGCTGGGCCGTGTACGGCGGATCCAGGCCGATCGCATGGTGCTGGAGCACGGGGAGATCCATACCGGCGCAGACGTGCTTCACGTCGACTGCACCGCGCACGGCCTCAACAACGCCCCCGCTACGCCGATCTTCGGACCCCGCCGGATCGTGCTTCAGCAGGTGCGTTATCTCTCGCCGTGTTTCAACGCGGCCCTCGTCGGCTTCGTCGAGGCTGTCCGCGACGACGACGCTGACAAGAACCGGCTTTGCCCATCGCACTCCTACCCGAGCACCATCGAGGACTGGCCCCAGATGATGAGCTGCACGTGGACCGCGGCGGGGCGGTGGCTAAGCGAGCCCGATCTCTCGGAGTGGGTCGCCGGCAGCCGGCTGAACCTGCTTCGCGCGCTACCCGATCACGCGTCGGAGCCCTCGGTGCAGACGGCGGTCATGCGATACCTCACACACGTCACGCCCGCGATCGAGCGACTGGGGCAGCTGGACGGATCGAGCGCACCCCGGGCGTGACTCGGCCGCCGTGACCGATTCGGGGCCGAGGCCGCTGCGGTCGGCTTTGGACCCCAGGGGCGCTGTGGTCGATTCCGACCCCAGGGCGCTGTGGCCGATTCGGGGCCGAGGCCGCCGTGGCCTATTCTGACCCCGGGGCGCTGTGGCCGGCTTCGGTCTGGTGGTCTCGGTGTTATTGGATCGAGTGGTCCGGGCGGCCGCCCGTCGGTGCCCTGTCGTCGGCAAGCAGCGCGATCAGGTCCTCACGTGCGCGTGCGACCCGCGAGCGGATGGTGCCCGCTGGGCAGTCGCACACCGTCGCTGCTTCCTGGTAGGAGAAGCGAAACAGCTGGGTGAGCACGAACGCAGCTCGCCGGTCGCCGTCGAGGTGTATGAGCAGCTCGTTGGCCGTCACATCGCCCGCCGGGTCCGCACCGTGCCCGGCCGTCCCAGCAATCGCCGTCAGGCGCTCCTGGCGTCGTCTGTGGCGGTGGCGCCTGCGCAACTCATCCATGCACGTGTTGCGTGCGATCGCGAAGATCCAAAGCCGCGGGTTGACCTGGCCGCGGAACGCGCTCACCGAGCGCGCAGCGCGCACAAAGGTTTCCTGCGCAAGGTCGTCGGCTGCCTGCCTGTCGACCAGTGCAGCGCACAGCCGCCACACATCCGGGTAGCTGGCCCTTGCAAGGTCCTCGAGCGTCTGGCGCCCCGCGCCTGCACCCGCCCGCTCCGGTCCCGACGCGGGAGTGCTCGGTTGGGGCGCACCCGCCCCGAAACGCTCTGCTTTTTGCATCATGACGCGCCTGCCACAGTACCGTCCGCAGCGGGTATGTTGCGGCCACAGCGCCGGTGCCGACCGCACTCGCCGGCTCGTGTTCATCCGGCCTGGCACGCAAGCGGGTCGACGGCCTCGACATCGCGGGAACCATCTGGGCCTGCGGTGCGACTACTACGAGATGAACTGCAACTGCGCCCGCGAGGCGATATCGGCGATGCTCGACGGCGAGTCAAGCCCTGCCGAGTCAAACGCGCTCGATTTACACCTCGCCGAGTGCGACGCATGCCGCGCGTGGCGCGAGCAGGCCCACGACGTCACCCGCCGCGTGCGGCTGGCGTCGGCCTCCCGCGTGCCCTCCGCCGGCGAGGAGGTTCTGGCGATGGTGCGCGCCGCAGAGCAGCGCCCCAGGTGGTGGCGCTCGCAGGCGCTCATGCGCAGCGCACTGGCTGCGGTTGGCGTGGGGCAGCTGGTCGTGACCGTGCAGCCACTTTTGTTCGGCGTCGATCACCAGGCGCCGATGCACGTCGCACACGAGCTCGGCGCCTTCGACATGGCCCTTGCGGTCGGCTTCCTCGTGGCTGCCTGGCGCCCGGCCCGCGCGCCCGGAATGCGGGCGCTTGTGGGTTGCGCCGCTGCCCTGCTTGTCGCGACCGCAGCTATCGATCTCATCGCAGGCCGCACAAGCGTCGGTGACGAGCTGCCCCACCTGCTCGCCGTTGCGGGCTGGCTTTTGATCAGGCGAATCAGCGAGCTGTCGCCAAGTGGCGTTGACGAACCGACGGCGACGCTCCTTTCCTTTGTCTCGACACGGCGACGCGCATCGCACCTGTCCGCCGAAAACGGACGGCTGGGTGTGGTCGCCCAGCAGGCCTATGCCGCAGACGGCGGTACGCGCGAACACGCAGCGCACGCGACGCGCGAAGCCGAGCCGGAGCGCAGACGCGCAGCCGCCGGCGGCTGACACACCGCCGGCGCGACCCGCTCGGGCCGGCGCGAGCCGCTCTCGGGCCGGCGCGTCAGCTCAGGCCGGCGGCGTCCAGGGGAACGTGAAGTTGACGCGGTGCGGCTTCAGCCACACGTCCGAGTATTCGATGTGGCGCGCCGACACAGGCGGGCTCACGAGCAGGCTCAGTTCGTAGTTGCCGGCGCCCGGCAGGGTCACGTCGTTGCCGTAGTGCGGCCCCATGTAGCGCGAGATCATCGGCCACTGGCGTTCGTCGAACACAACCTGACCGGCCTTCTTGATCGTCGCCCACACGGTCGCGTAGGGGATGGGCACGTTCGTCTGTGCATCGTTTAGCGCCACCATCAGGTGAAAGCTTGAGCCCTTGGGGGGTGTGACCATGTGCTCGTGGGTGCCGTTGTATACGACGAACGGCACGTCAGTCCGCGCTTCGGCGGTTATTTTCATCCCTTCCCAGTCGGCGGTGCCCAAGACCTGCGTGGGTACCGGCTTGATCGCGCTCGTCGAGGAACCCGTCGAGGCATTTGCCGACGCTTCGCCGGCGCCCATCTTCATGCCCGCCATCGAGCCCGAGGCGGTCTTGCCGGCGGTGGCCATGCTCGACCCCGCACTCATCTTCATGCCCGCCATCGAGCTGGAGGTGGTCGTGCTGGTGGCGCTCATGCTCGATCCTGCGCCCATCTTCATGCCCGCCATCGAGCCGGCGCTTGTCGTCGTCGTGGTTTCCGTGGACATTGAGGCGGCGTGCTTGTCGGCGGCGGCGCAGCCTGACAGCAACATCGCTGCACCCAGCGCGGCCATCCATCGGGCGATCGCCACGTGTCGTGTTGTGTGGTGTCTAGGTGTCATGCCTGGGCTCCAATCGCGGCCCGCCGCGTGGCGACCGCCGTTCGCGTGTGGCTGAAGAGTGGCGGCGCATCCGAGGCGAGGGTGAACATGGCAAACGACAGCACCACGAACAGCAGCCCCGCGTTGGGGTCTGTGGCGCCGCCTTCGAAGATACCCCCGAGGCCCTGTCCGATGATCCAGTAGGCGATGTTGAGGACGATTGCCACCAGCAGGAACTCCCGCACGCGCCAGTTGAGACCCACGCTCAGGGCGATCGCCACCGAGATCGCCCCAAGCACAAGCGCAATGGGCAGGCCGTTGCCCTTGGCTGCTTCGGCGGCCCACTTCTGCACTTCGGTCATCGCGCTGATGCCCGACGGCGCTGCTCCGATGGCGCCGTAGGAGGCGTTGGCTGAGTTGTTTGGCAATGCCAGCCACAACCAGGCCATGATCAGCCACAGCACCACCCAGCTGGTTCTGGCACCGCGCAGGCCCAGCAGCCCGCCGGGACGGTCGTTGGGCCAGACGATCAGGCCGATGAGCGCGTAGATGAGCACCGCACCCGGTGCGCCCGTGAGCGGGTTGGCGGCACCCATGAACATCATTCCTGCCCCCTCGCCGAACCACCAGACGACGATCGCCCAGGCAAAGGACACCGCCAGCGCGGCCTTGGCTGTGGGGCGGTAGAGGATGCCCAGGCCAATCGCCACCTGGATCAGGCCAAACAGCGTGTCGTAGACGGTGAGGTTGTGGCTGGCAATATGCGCAGCCCAGAGGATCGAACTGTGCAGCCAACCCGGCTGGCCGGCCCCGGTTTCTTCGAGGAGTTCGATGAACCCCTTGGAGTACATGAACGACTGGAACTGCAACCCGCCGTCCAGCAGCCAGATGAGGCCGAGCACCGTCAGGATGCTGCGCCGGCGGTCGCTGAAGAAGTAGGAGCGCACGCCAGTATTAGTCGCTTCAGTGCCCGCCCCGGTTCCCGGCGGCGAGCAGCAGCAGGCTCTTCCGGGCCGGTGGTCCTGCACCCTGTCAGCGTGTGTGACCGGCGGTGCACCTGCCTTGACAGCGGTGCGAACATATGTTCGTGTCTGCCAGTCCCCCGCACATCCCGTACCCCCGCTTTCGGGCGGCGCTGGAAGCCGCCGACCTGGCGTTCATCTTGCGCAACGCCGAGCGGCTGACATTCGGCCTGGCCGACGCCGTGGAGGTCTGTCTCTTGATCTGTGCCCAGGCCCCCGAGCGCCTGGAGTCGGCGCGGTTGCGCTGGATCCGGCGCTACGCCAGCGAGGTGGACGGCCAGCAGTGGAAGGACTACAGGCTGATCGTCGACGCCTTCGACGCCTTGCCCGGCGACCCCGAGCTGGCCGTGAGCAGGTTGCTGAGCCTGTGCGCCAAGCGCGGACTTGGCAGGACGGGAGTGTGAGCGCTGCCCATGACCGCCCAGCAAGGCCCCATCGTCTGCGTCTACTTCCCGCGCTTTGAGCTGGTGGTGGCAGCGCGCGGCTATGCCGGGCTTGCCGGAGTGGCGGTTGCGATCGCGCCGGTCCCCGGCAGAACGGCCGCAGTGGGGGAGGTCTCCGGGGCCGCCGAAGCCGCTGGGGTCACTGCGGGCATGCCCCTGGGGGAGGCGCTTGCATGCTGTCCAGCCCTCTCGCTTCTACCCGGCGACCCCGAGGCGGTGGCACGCGCATGGGAGGCGGTGGCACGCGCGCTTGAGTCCATTGGCGCCGCCGTTGAGCTGGCGCGCCCGGGCCTTGCATATCTGGATGCCAGTGGCCTGACGGGCCTCCACGGTGGCATCGAGGGGGTGATCGCAGCGATCCGGCGGGCGCTTGGCGGGCGCCCGGTGCGTATAGGTTCCGGTCCCACGCGCCTGTGTGCCCTTGCAGCGGCATACGAGGCGCGCACGCGGCGCGCACGCCTCGTGGCTGCCAACCAGGCAGGTGCCTACCTGGCCTCCCAGCCTGTGGAGCTGCTCGGTTGGCATGCCCAGACAGCAGCGCTGGTGGGGCCACTGAAGCGGTTGGGTATAGACAGGCTGGGGGAGTTGTCCGCGCTTGCCGCCGGCGACGTCAGCGACCGCTTCGGCAGGCCCGGCTTGCTGGCGCGCGCCCTGGCGCTGGGCCGCGAGGGGCCGCTGGTCCCACGCAGCCCAGCAGAGCCCCTGGAGGAGTCTCTGCCGCTGGGCGACCGATCTAGCTCACAAGAAGCGCTCGAGCGTGCGCTTGACATGCTGATCGTGCGGCTGCTTGCGCGTCCGGAGCGCCGCGAGCGGACGGTACGGACGGTGGTGCTCTCGGCTCAGCTGGTGGAGCGTGGCAGCTGGCGCGAGCGGGTGACCTTTCGCCAGGCTGCCTGCGATCGCAAGGCGATGGGGCTTGCGCTGGGCCTGCGTCTCTTGCAGGTGCCCGCGCCCGTGCACACGCTGACGCTGAGTGTGGTGTCGTTCGGGCCCGCAGCGGCCAGGCAGGAGAGCCTGCTTGACAGCGCCCGCTCAGAGCAGGCACAGCGCGTGCGCGAGGCAGTCGGTCAGCTGCGTGCACTTGCCGGCCCCGAGGCGGCGTTGCGCGTGGCCGCTGTGGAGCCCGGCTCGCGGCTCCCCGAGCGGCGCTTCGCGTTTACGCCGTTTGTGCCATGAGCAGACCCCCAGCTGGGAACAGGTTGCCATCCCCCGGCCGTGCTCCGGCCTCCGGCAGACCCCCGGCCGCCGGCAGACCTCCGGCCGCCGGCAGGCCTCCAGCCGCCGGCCGTGCCCCGGCTGCCAGGCGTCCGTCCATCAATGCGCCCCGCCCGGTTGCTGTGCGTGCCGAGAGGGGGGTGCCGATCGTGGTGGCGGGCGAAAGGATCGAGTCGGTGCGCGACAGCTGGCTGATCGAGGACCGCTGGTGGACTGGGCAGCCGATCCGCCGCCACTACCACGAGCTGGTGGGCTCCAGCGGCCGCAACATCGTGGTCTTCTGTGACCTGGTGCGCGGGGGCTGGTTTCGCCAGACGGCGTGATCGACATGCGCGCTGCTGCTCCATACGTCGAGCTTCACTGTCACTCGGCCTACTCATTCCTGGATGGCACCTCGCGGCCCGACGAGCTGATCGAGCGCGCCGCAGAGCTCGGCTACGGCGCCCTTGCGCTGACCGACCACGACTCGGTGGCGGGAGCGATGGAGCTGGCGGTCGCCGCTCGCCAGTCATCGGTGCGCGCCATCTTT
>CAJCIJ010000213.1 GCA_903970315.1 Actinomycetota bacterium | reverse complement strand
TGTCGGTGTTCAAGCCCTACGACGGGCCGTGCTACCGCTGCCTGTTCCCCGAGCCGCCGCCCGCCGAGCTGGCGCCGTCCTGCGGTGCAAACGGTGTGCTGGGAGTGTTGCCGGGCACCATGGGCCTGCTTCAGGCCACCGAGGTGATCAAGCTGGTGCTTGGGATCGGCGACCCGGCAATCGGCCGTCTGCTGCTCTACGACGCGCTTGCCGCGACGCTCGGCGAGGTGAAGGTCCGCCGCGACCCCCACTGCCCGATCTGCTCACGCGAGCCGGACGAGATCTCCAACGACGAGATGGGCGTCTTTCCCGACTACGAGGCGTTCTGCGCCGCTGCCGGTTAGGGCCGGCAGCGGTTAGTCTCTGCGCCACCATGGCCACCATCAAGATTCCCCCCGTGTTGCGTCCCGCCGTCGGCGGCGAGAAGGAGATCGGGGCGACGGGCTCCAACGTGGGCGAGATCCTGCGTGGGCTGGTCTCCGAGCACCCCGCCACCGAGTCCCAGCTGTTCTCCGGCGAGGGCGAGCTCAACCGCTACGTGAACGTTTACCTCAACGACGAGGATGTTCGCGTGCTCGACGGGTTGGACACGGCTGTGGGCGAGCAGGACACGCTGGTCATCCTGCCGGCGATGGCCGGCGGTCGCTGACTGCGGTCGCATAAAACTTCGCCCTGCGGCCTCCCGCGCTCGCCTCGATCGCCCCGCGGTCGGGCTAGTGGTGCTTGCCGGCCTTGTGCTGGTTGTGCTTGAGGTTGCGCAGGAGTCGAGGCTCCAGCTTTTCGAAGCGAGCCAGGGTGATGGTCTTGTCAACCGGCGGCGCTACTACCGAGACCGGCACGTTGGTGGCGCCGATGTCGGAGCGGACGATCACGTGGCCCTGCTTTGCCTGCAGGATGGTCCGCGCGCTCACCGGCAATCCGCTGGCCGCAATGAACAGCTCGAGCTTCATCGAGGTGATGCCGTCGCGTTCAAGTTCTCCGAGCTTGGTTGCCGTATAGGTGCCCAGCCGCGCCAGCGGGACTGTGGCCGCAAACTCGGTGACAGCTTCGTGATCGACGGTCTGCGGGCCGAGCGATTCGATGCTTTCAGCGGCATCCAGATCGTCGATCAGACGCCCGAACGGACCCGCTGCGCCGCCGGCCGGGTTGGCACCCAGGGGACTCTGCGGGTTGATCCCCAGGCTGGCTTCGCTGGCTTGCTGGTCCTCTCTGACCCAAGGGCGTCCGTGGTCGTAACGACTGAGTTCGGGCTCGTACAGGTAGAAGTATCCGCCGATCGTCAGCGCCTTGGTCTTGCCCGACGGTAGGAACGGGACGACCAAAGTGAACTTCCCCAGCGCCGGCGACAGCTGCACGGTGCCGCTGATGGAGAACAGCGTTCGCGGGGCGCTCTTCTTGGGCCCCCCGAGTTCACCGAAGCCCGCGATCTGCTCGGTCAGCTCGACCGTCTCGGAGTTGATCGCCAGCGCTTCCATCTTGCGCTCCAGTGCCACCAGTTCGGTGGGCGCCGTGGCCGTTGGCTGCGCCAGTGCACTGGCCGACATGGTGGCGTGCGCGTGGGCCGCCGCCGCCGGGCTGCCGGCCGCCAACAACGCCCCGGCGGCTGCCAGCGTCAACAGCGATAAACATGTTGTTCGTCTCATCGTCGCGCGTTCACCGCGTGTTGGTGACCCCGCGCCGGGCAGCATACCCGCCGCCCCCCCGGAACCGGCATCGCCAGCCATGCCCGCAGCCAAGCTATATTTCGTGAAGTAATGGCGGTGGAGCGCTTGCGAAACAAGCCGTGCGGGGGTCGCTACGGCAACATCGTCCAGTCCATCGGCAACACGCCACTGGTGGAGTTGCCGGGGCTCTCGCCCAAGCCCGGCGTACATGTGTGGGCCAAGCTTGAGGCCCGCAACCCAACGGGCTCGGTGAAGGACCGCGTCGCTCGCGCCCTGATCGAGGATGCCGAGGAGCGTGGCGCGTTGGCGCCAGGTGCACGCGTCCTTGAGCCCACCTCGGGCAACACTGGCATCGCCCTGGCCATGTTGTGCTCGTGCAAGGGCTACGACCTGACCGTGGTCATGCCCGAGAACGTCACAGCCGAGCGCACGAGCCTGCTGGACATGTATGGCGCAAAGATCGTCTACTCCGAGGCCGCCAAGGGGTCAAACGGCTCGGTCGAGAAGGCGCTGGAGATGGCCGAGTCGGATCCGAGCTGGTACATGCCCTACCAGTACGGCAACCCCGCAAACCCCGGGGCCCACTACAACGGCACGGCCGTGGAGATCCTCGAACAGCTCGACGACGTCGCCGCCTTTGTGGCCGGCCTGGGGACCGGTGGCACCCTGATGGGTTGCGGCAGACGCCTGAAGGAGACCTTCGGTGACGCCGTCAAGATCGTCGCCGCCGAGCCCATGCCCGGCGAGCCCGTTCAGGGGTTGCGGTCTCTGGACGACGGCTTCATCCCACCGATCATCGACCTCTCGGTCCTTGACCGCAAGATCTTTGTGACCAACGAAGACGCCATCGTCTTCACGCGCAAGCTCCTGCGCGAGGAAGGCCTGTTCGTCGGGCCGTCCTCAGGCGCCGTGGCGCGCGTGGCCGTGCGCATCGCCGATGAGCTCGACGAGGGCAACGTCGTGTTCATGGTGGCCGACGACGGCTCCAAGTACCTCTCAAGCGGCATCTACTCGCGCCCAATGGAGGACCTGGGGGACATCGACTCCACCGTCTGGTGGTAGCCGTGGAGATCTCCCGCGAGCTTTTGGATGAGGTCGTCGCGCACGCTATTGCCGACGCCCCCAACGAGTGCTGCGGGGTCATCGGGGCCCGCTCGGGCGATGTGCTTCAAGCCGTAGTCGTCCACCGCGCGACCAATACCGCTGCCAGCCCCCTGCGGTTTGAGATAGATGCCCTCGAGGTGCTCTCGGTCAACAACAAGCTTGAGGACGACGGCCTGCAGGTGGGGGCCATCTACCACTCCCACACCCGCACCGCCCCGTACCCGTCTCAGACCGACATCAACTTTGCTGCCCACTGGCCCGGGGTTGAGTGGCTGATCGTGGGGCTCGGCGGCGAGCAGCCGGAGGTTCGCTCCTACCTGATCGACGGTGGCCGTGTCACCGAGGTGGCGCTCACCGGGCCCGGCCTCGATGTGGCTGCCGTGGCCGGCCCCCCACCCGACGCGCCCGCGCGCTGACGCGGCCGGCCAGCGCGGCCGCAAGTCTGCACCCATGTGGCCCATACGGCGATTGCGCCCGGATCGCACAGGGGCCGCAGCCGGCGAGTCGCACTCTGCACGCGAGCACGCCACCGCCGCCCGCTACTCTCAGCCGACCGGCTTGGTTTGCCCGGTCTGTGCGAGCAGCTATCCGCCCAGCGAGCGCTTCTGCGGTCACTGCCAGGTGCCGCTTGTCTACCCCGATGCGCTGGACGGCGACTCGCAGTCCACAGTGGGCCGGCGAAGGCGGCAGGCTCGCAAGATCAAGCCTCAGTACACCGACGGCAAGCTTGTGCGCGTGGCCGTGGCCCTCAATCAGCCCGAGGGCGAGCTGCTTGCCGGCATGCTGCTGGAGGCTGGCGTGCCCAGCGTGCTGCGGCGCTCGGCGGCCTCAAACGTGCCCGAACTGATGGCCGGCGGCCGCTTTGACGTGCTGGTGTCGGAATCCGGCGCCCAGGCGGCGCGCGAAGTCCTCCTGCAGGACCAGCCGCCGACGGCCTAGACGAGAACCGGCTGCCCGGCTTCGCGCGTGATCGCCTGGATCTCCTCGGCGGCGCGGTCAAACTCGGAGTCCGACAGCACAGGCGTGCCCTCGAACGGCAGGTCACGCTGGATCTCACACCAGGACCGGCACATGCCGTACTCGTCCTTGACCTTCACAGTGACCGGGCGCGGGATGCGATGCGTGCGCAGCAGCAGCACGTGAAGGGGGTGACGGCGCTTCCATGCCAGGCGCTTCTCGGCGTAGTCGGGGGTCCACACGTAGAACGGCGACAGCGCATCGACGGCGCGAGGGTCGGTGATCGTGAAGTGATCGGCCACCTCGGCCCAGGCGCGGATCCGGACGCGGTCGGGTTGGGGCACGTGCTCGCGGGCCGCAATCCTGTTCAGTGAGGGCTCGCCATCGGTCCACACGCCCTCCTCCAGCGCCCTCTGGAGCTCGGGCTGATGGGACTCGCGAACCAGGTCATAGGACTGGTGATCGAACGTGGGGTACAGAAAAAAGCGGGTGTGCTCGAGCGCGAAGTGCTTTTCCGGCTCGCGGATGCCCCCCTTGCGCAGGGTGATCAGCTGCTCGCCTTCAGCGAGCGCGCGGACGGTGACCGCCCATTCTTTAAGAGCAATCGGCATTTCGATACAAGGGCAGAGGCGAAATCAGGGAACTACGTGCGGGTCTACGCCGTTTCGCCCGGGGATCGGGACGGTGCGGCGGGCCATAAAGGATACGCGATCCTCTCCAAAATCCCAAATGTCCTGCATATCCAGGTGATTTGCACGATCTATGGCACCTGATTAAAGGGCCTGCCGACCGCGTGCTGCCCGTCTGTGCGGCCGAATCGCGCCGTTCTGGGTAAGCTCGCCCGATGGTTCCGGCCGGCGTCTCCCCAAGCCTGACTGTCCGGGTGGGTCGTCGCGCAGTTGCACGCGCGCGGTCGGTTCCCGCCGCTGGACTGCGCCGCCGCCCAGCGAGTGCAGCGCTTTGCCTGAACTTGTCGGTGGCCGCCCTGCTGGGGCCGCTTGCAGGCATCGCCGCCGCCCGCCACCATCGAATCACGGCTCCCCCCAAGCCCGCGAGGGTTGTGCTGGGCAGCAGCCTGTCTGGAACTCCCATCAACCCCTTCGGCAGGACCCTCGCTGACTTCGAGAGCGTCCCCTACTTCCGCTACGCCTATTTCGAGGCCTACGG
>CAJCIJ010000212.1 GCA_903970315.1 Actinomycetota bacterium | reverse complement strand
GACACGGCGCCGGCCGCGGATGGGGGAGCCGTGGGCGCGGCGGTGTGTGATCTGAGTCCCACGTTGGCGCTTCCCCACGGACCGCTGGCCCCCGCCGGTGACTACCGCGTGCGGGTGAGCCTGCGAGACGCCGGCCACGCCGTTCTATCGCCGTCGGCCTTCGCGCTGGCCCCGGCCCGGGCGGGTTCGTCGTGATCACCGCCTGCCTGATCGGGCACGCCAGATCATGCGCGCCCGTGGGCGTGTTGCTCACCCCTCTGGCGGACGCCTCGGGGGCGGGCGAGGCTGCCAAAAAGGTCGCTGCCGTGGTGGTCGCGCTTCTGGCTGCTTTCGCCGTGGTGGCGCGGCCGCCGTGGGCGTCGGAGCGTGTGCGGGCCGGCGCAACAGTGGCGGCGTTGGTGCTGGCGCCGGTGCTGTTGGGAATCGACCTCTGGCACAACACCCAGCTTGTACGCCTCCGGCACCATCCGCTCCAGACCAGCGCGGGCGCGGTGGCGCTTGTGACGCTTGTGGCTGCGCTGGCGGTACTCGTCGCTCGTCGCCCCAAAGCGCTGCCGTTGCTGGCGGTCTTTGCACTGCCGTTCCGGGTGCCGATCTCGGTCGAGGGAGCGACTGTGAACCTGCTCGTGCCGCTCTATGTCGTCGTCGCTGCGGGAGTGCTGGCGCAAGCGTTGCCGCAGCTTCTTAGGGCCAGCTCGGTCGGTTCCGCCGTCCGGGCCCGCGAGTGCGTCTCGGACCGCGAGCCGATGTCGGCGCGTCGGCTGATGGCGCTTGGCCGGTCGCCGCGGGGCCTGGAAATTCTGCTTGTTGCCTCGGTCGTGCTTTACGCCGTGCAGGCCAGCTATTCCGGCGACTTCTCCAAGGCCTTGGAGAACCTCGCCTTCTTCTACGTGCCGTTTGCGCTGCTGTTCGCGCTGTTACGGGACGTCGAATGGGAGCGCGAGCTCGTGCTGGCGTGCCTGGCAGTCGCGGTCGCACTGGCCGTGGTCTTTGCCGGCGTGGGATTCATCGAGTACGAGCGCCAGCAGCTGTTTCTGAACCCAAAACTGGTGCAGGCCAACCAGTACGGCGACTACTTTCGAGTCAACTCGGTCTTCTTTGATCCAAACATCTACGGACGCTTCCTTGCGCTCGTGATGGTCGCGCTGGCGGCGACTGTGCTACGCGCCGGCACGACGCGCCGTGTGCTGATCCTGGCGGTGGTCCTGGCGTGGCTGTGGGCAGGGCTGCTCACAAGTCTGTCGCAGTCCAGCATGGCGGCGCTGCTACTGGGACTGATCGTCCTGGCGGCGTGGCAATGGGACACGGTCACGACGATCCTTGTCGCCCTGGCCGTGGCGCTCGGCGGAGTGGCGGTCGCGCTCGTGGCCCCGACATCGGCGCACCTGGGACTGAGCGGTGAAGGCGCGTCGGCCGACAACGCCACAAGCGGCCGGGCCAGCCTTGTTTCCGGAGGATTGAGCTTGTTTGCCGACCGTCCAATACAGGGATACGGCTCAGGCTCCTTTGCGCTGCAGTACCGCGTGCACCACGACACCACCGAAGAAGTCTCTGTCTCGGCGTCGCACACCATCCCGATCACGGTGGCAGCCGAGCAGGGCATCGTGGGTCTGGCGCTCTACGTCGCGTTGCTCGTCAGCGCCTTTGCGGTGCTGCTGGGCGATGCCGGCCGCTCTCCGCCGCGGATGGCTCTGGCGGCCTGCTTTGCAGCGCTGGTGCTGCACACGTGGGCATACGCGGACTTTCTGGAGGACCCCGCCACCTGGGCGCTGTTGGGCATCGGTGTGGCCCTTGCACGAGCCTCGGTGCGCTCTGCGCTGCCGGCCGGCTCGTCCCGCGCACTATCCGTGGACACCACCGGTACGGGACCTGGCAAGGGTCTGGCGACGGCGCCGGCCTAGCTCGTGCTCGCCTACCTCAAGCGACTCCTGCGCACCGGCGCGGCGTACCAGGCCGCCGAAATCGTCGCCAAAGGACTGGCTGTACTCACGCTCCCGCTATACACGCGGCACGTCTCCCCAGGTGGCTACGGCGCCTACCAGTCGCTGTTCACCGCGGTGATCCTGGCGAGCATCTTCGCGCGGGTGGGGGTGGGCGAGGCGTTTATCCGCTTCTACTTCACAGACACCGACGCGGCGCGCCGAGATCGGATCGCGCGTACCGCAACGGCCGCAGTGGCGTGGACGACGACGGCGCTGGCGGCGGTGACGGTGGCCTTTGCTTCGCCGCTTTCGGGCGTGCTGCTCGGGTTGAGCGCCCACCACCGCGACCCACTGCTCATAGATTGCGCGGCGCTTGGGTTGTGGGCGTTTACCAACCTCGAGGTCGCCTACGCACAGCTGCGCGTCGACGAACGGGTACGCACCTACGTGGCAGCTTCGGGGAGCAACGTGGCACTGACGATCGCACTGACGATCGCACTGGTGGTGTTTGCCGGTCAGGGTGCACGTGGCCTTCTGCTCGGTAACTTCGGCGCCTCCGCGGTCGTGGTCCTGGGCCTTTGGTGGACCCTGCGCCGGCGTTTCTCGCTGCGCGTGCGCCGCGAAGATCTGGCGGCGATGTTGCGCTTTGGCCTGCCCACCGTGCCCGCCGACGCAAGCGTGTACGCGCTTCAGGTGGCCGACCGCTTCTACCTCTACCGCTCCGATGGCCACGCGGCGGCGGGCGACTACTCGATCGCGCTTCAACTCGCCACGGTGGTCTTCGTGTTCGTGCGCGGCTTTCAGTATGCCTGGCCGCCGTTGGCCTACTCGATCGACCGCGACGACGACGCGGCGCGACTGTACTCGCTCGTGGGTACCTACTTCGTCCTGGGCACAGGAGTGGTCGTCGCCGGTGTGGCGCTGCTGGGGCGGTGGATGGTCCGTCTGCTGGCGGCGCACGAGTACTTCGGCGCACACAGCGCTCTGCCATGGCTTGCCCTCGGGTGGGCACTGTACGGCCTTTATCAGGTGATGATCGTGATCACGGGTCGGGCACGGGCCACCGGCCTCAACCTGCCCGCGGCATTGGCGGGACTGGCCGTCAACGTAGCGCTGCTTATTGTGCTGGTGCCCCGGTCCGGCGTTGGGCTTGGCATCGCCGGCGCAGGCATCGCGCTCTGCGGCGCCTACGTCGTGATGCTGGTGATCCTGCACCTGCTTTCGCGGCGTGTCTTTGCGGTCAGGTTCCAGTGGGGACGGCTTGCGACCCTCACAGCCGTGCTGGCGGGCGTGTCGGTGTCGGGGGAGCTTCTGCTGCCGACACATGGGGCCGAGGGGTTGCTTCTGCGAGTGCTGTGGCTGGCATGGATCCCGGCGGTGCTGACAGCTCTGCGCTTCTTCTCGGCGTCCGAGCGTGCCCAGGCCCGGGGCCTGCTTGCAGACGCGCGCGTGCGCGTGGCGGCGTTTCGCGCACAGGGTGGCGATGTGGAGGAGTTCGCCGAGGACCCGCTAAAGGACATCTGACAGGTCTGCGCCCAAGCTCTCGTTGTAGCGGTCGGCAAGCTCGCGGATGCCGAACCCGCGCTGCGGTGCGAGCGTGGCCCGCACGTGTAGCCAGTAGCGGCGAGCTGAATGGCCGGGCAGCACCGTGGCGACCAGCGCGCGCACGGCGTAGCTCCATGCCGTCAGCCAGCGCACCGCCAGCGCCGCGCGACGAGAATGGTGCTTTCGCATATACAGGTCGCGGTTGCGCGAAAGTTCCACGATCCGCGGCCCTGCGGCATCCCCGGTGGACAGCTGCTCGTGATGTACTGCCATCGCCTCCGGGACGTAGAGGCTGCGCCAGCCGCTGTCGCGCAGGCGCTTTGCGAAGTCCACCTCGTCGGAGTAGACAAAGAAGTCCTCGTCGAGGAAGTCCACCTGGACGGCCGCTGTGCGGCGTACAAGCAGCGCCGATGACTGGCACCAGTCGACGACGCGTGTCCTGGTGCCGGTGCTCTGCACCACCAACAGGCGGTGCAGGCCAACGGTGGCGGCCAAGGCGGTCAGCGGCGTGGGAAACCGCCACGCACATGCCTGCGGGGCGCCATCGGGACGCACCAGCCTGGCCCCCGCCAGCGCCGCACGGGGATCCGCCTCCAGGGCGTGCCACAGCGCTTCAGTTGCACCAGGCGAAAGCTCGGAATCCTCATTGAGCAGGAGCGCGTAGCGGCCGGAGGCGTTGCGCAGCAACTCCGAGTCACAGAAGGCCTTGCCACGACGCTGCGATAGGGCGATCACTGCGTCCACGGCCGGATGATCGCGGGCCATCGGCGCCGACCCGTCGCGTGAGGCATTGTCGAGTACGAGAACCTCGGTGGCGAAGCTCACCCCGTTTCGCTCGGTGGCAATGGCGTCCAGGCAGCGCTGGAGCAGGGTGCGCTTGGCGGTGTTCACCACGCAGTAGCTCACCTCAACAGCGCCTGCGCGCCCGCGCTGCGTCGGCGCCTGGCTCATCTGCGCCGGGGCGCCCGTGGCTTGGAGATCGGCCTGCACGCCCATATTGTCCACAGCCAGTGCGCGTGCACCTCGTTGACCCATCCGCCTACACGCCCCCATACGACGACGCGCTGGCGCGCGCGCTGGCCGATGCAGGCGCCGACGTGACCCTGTACACGAGCCACTTCAGCTACAGCAGCGTCCCTACGCCACAGGGCTATGAGCGGCGCGAGACCTTCTACCGGTTGGGGCACAGTGCCTCGCTGAACCGCGCTCGCTCGCCTTGGGCACAGGTACTCAAGCTCATCGAGCACGTGCCCGACATGCTCCGCTACAGGCGAGCCGCCGATGGCGCCGATGTGGTCCATTTTCAGTGGCTGACCGTGCAGCAGCTTGACGTTCACCTGCTGCCGGCGCGGCGCCCCGGCCGACCGCTGATACTCACTGCCCACGACATCCTGCCGCGCGAACCGCGCAGCGGACAGGTCGACGCCCAGCGGCGACTGTATGACCACTTCGACGCGATCGTCGTCCACAGCGAGTACGGGAGGCGGCGCCTCACCGCCGAGCTGGACATCGCGCCCGGCCGGGTGCACGTGATTCCGCACGGAGTGCTCACGCCGGCCGGCTCGTCGTCGGGATTGCCGGCCGCAGCCGATGCCGTACCCGCGCGCCTGCCTGCGGCATTCGACCAGAGCAACGGGCCGGTGGTGCTCTTCTTCGGGCTACTGCGTCCGTACAAGGGCCTGGACGTGCTCCTGGACGCCTGGCGACAGTTGGGTCCGCAGGAGCGAAACGCCGCAGAGCTCTGGATCGCGGGAATGCCGCGTATGGACACCGCAGCGCTTGTAGCCAATGCGCCGCCGAGCGTGCGCTTCTTCTGCGAGTACGTCGATGCCGACGAGCTCCGGTGGCTGCTGCGACGAGCGGAGCTGGTCGTGCTGCCGTACCGCGAAATCGATGCCTCCGGCGCAGCCTTCACAGCTATCGGTGCCGGCGTCCCGCTGCTGCTGAGCGAGGCTGGATCGTTTCCGGAGATCGCCGCCACGGGGGCGGCGCGCACCGTTCCGGTCGGCGACAGCGCCGCGCTCGCGGGCGCTCTCGCCGATCTTCTGGGTGACCCTCGCGGTCTGGGGGCGATGGCGCGGCGCGCGGCCGAGGCGGCCGCCGGTCCGTACGCCTGGGGGCACGTGGGCACCAGGACGCTCGCCCTGTACGACAGCCTGGTCAGCAAGAATCCGGCCCTGTGAGCGCGATTTCCATATGAGACCGGTGCTGCATGTGCTCTTCTGGCTGTCAGCCGGGCTGATCGTCTGGACCCAGGTGGGATATGCGCTCGCGCTGCGCATCGTGGTGGCTTTTCTTGGGCCGCAACGGTCCGCGCCCGCCGGCGTGCCCGATTCCCAGGACACTGCAAGCGAGCGGCCGCCGGTGTCTCTCATCGTGGCTGCCCACAACGAGCAGACGGTGATCGCGGACAAGATCGCCAACGCGCTGGAGCTCGCCTACCCGCGTGCCTCCCTCGAGGTCATTGTGGCCTGCGACGGATGCACCGATGACACCGCGGCGGCGGCGAGCGCCGCAGGCGCCGACGTGGTGCTGGAGCTGCCCCGCGGCGGCAAGGTACGCGCCCAGGACGCCGCCGTGGAACGCTCGCGCGGAAAGATTGTGGCCTTTTCAGACGCCAACGCGCTGTGGGACCGTTACGCGTTACGGGCGCTGGTCGACGCCTTTGCCGACCCTGAGGTCGGCTACGCGTGCGGCCAGGTCCGATTCACAAAAGCGACCGACACGGCGCGCGCGACCTCGCAGGAGAACGTGTACTGGGGTTATGAGCTCAGGCTCCGCGCCCTCGAGTCAAGGGTCGGCTCGATCACGGCCGGCAACGGGGCCATCTACGCGACGCGACGCAAGGCCTACCTGGTGGTCGACCCGTTGATGGGCCACGACCTGTCATTCCCGTTCAAGATGGTCAAGCGCGGCTGGCGAGCCGTCTACGTGCCGTCGGCCGTAGCCACCGAGAAGATGGTCCCGTCGATCGAGGGTGAGTTCGCGCGCAAGCGTCGCATGATGGCCCACACCTGGGCCATCATCCTCCGCGGCGGGCTGCTGTCACCGCGGGGATACGGGCTGACGTACGGGCTCATGATCCTCTCGCACCGCGTACTTCGTTACGCGACGCCCGCACTGCACGTGATCGCTCTCGTGGCCAGTGGACTGCTCGTGGCCCAGGGTGCAGGGCCGGTGATCGTTGTCGCACTGTGGCTGCAGGGCGCCGTGCTCTTGGCATCTGCGCTGGGAGGGGTCCTGCCTTGGCGGCCGCTGCTGATTGCTCGCCATTACGTGCTGAGCGTCACCGCCATCGCCGCCGGTCTGTGGGACTGGCTGAGCGGCCACACGACCGCCGGCTGGCAGGCAGCGGAGGGCACACGATGATCCGCCGGCTGTTCGACGTCGTCGCATCGACGGCCCTGCTGATCGCAAGCGCACCCGTGCTGCTCATTGCCGCCGTTGCCGTGAGAGTGGAGAGCAGAGGGCCGGTGATCTACCGCCAACGACGCGTCGGTCGCGACGGACAGCCGTTCCAGATGCTCAAGCTGCGCACCATGGTGCACGGGGCCGAGAGCCTTGGCGCGGGCCTTGCGGTCAACGACGGCGACTGGCGCATCACCCGCGTTGGAGCGCTGTTGCGCAGAACCTCGCTGGACGAGCTGCCCAACCTCGTCAACGTGCTGCGTGGCGAGATGTCCATCATCGGCCCGCGGCCGACTCTCGAGGTGCAGGTCGCCCAGTACACCCCCCGCCAACGGCAGCGCCTGGCGATCAGGCCAGGGATCACGGGCTGGGCTCAGGTCAACGGCCGCGCCGCCCTGTCCTGGTCGGACCGGATCGAGCTGGACCTCTACTACATCGAACACCGCTCGGTGGCGCTGGACCTGAAGATCCTTCTCCGGACCGTGAAGATGGTGGCGGGTGGCTCGGGGGTCTACAAGGGCGACGGCGGCGGCTGGGAGCTCGAGCTGTGAGCCGTGACCGACCCGCGGTGCTGTTGACCTGCACGGGCAAGCGCTACGACATCGTGGCCTGCTTTGCGGCCATCACGCACACGGTGGCCGCCGACCCGAATCCGCTTGCGCCCGCACAGTACGCAGCACACGCCCGCGTGGCCGTGCCGACGGTGAACGACCCACACTACGTACCAGCGCTGGCGAGTATCTGCGAGCAACACGGCGTGGGCGCAGTGCTCCCCCTGACCGACCTGGACATCGAGGTGCTCGCCCATGCGCGTGCGGACGGGCTGCTGCCCGCTTTCGTGCCATCCCCGGAGGTGGCGCGCCAGACCTTTGACAAGTACGACGCTCATCTGCTGTTCGGCCGCGCCGGCCTGCCGTCCCCGCCGACGATCCTGCCCACCGATGACAACGACACGTTCGTATACCCGGCTGTTGTCAAGCCCCGACGCGGATCCGGCGCGCGCTCCATCCACTTTGCGCGCAACGCCCGCGAGGCCCGATTCTTCGTCGAGTACGTGCAGTCAGCGAGTCCGGCTGAGGCTGGGGGCGACGTCAAGGTCCCGGCCGGGGAGCCCGTGCTGCTGCAGCGGGCCATGGGGGGAGATGAGTTTTCGATCGACTGCCTCGGTGATCTGACAGGGCGCTGCCTGAATGCGATCCCCAGAACCATGGTCGAGTCGCGCGGGGGCGAGTCTGTCAAGGGCACAGTGGTGCGCGACTCAGAGCTCATCGACCTCGGCGCCGCAGCCATGGAGGCGCTGCAGGTCTCCGGGCCGGCGACGATCCAGGTCTTCCGCGACCCCGAGATCGGAATCGCCATCACCGACTTCAACACCCGCTTTGGCGGCGCGTTCCCAGCGCCCGTGTATGCCGCCCAGCCTGGCCAGACCTACCCCGAGCTGATCGTACGGATGGCCGAAGGCGAGGCGGTGGCACCACACGTTGGGCGGTTCGTGGCACCTGTCACGTTCACGCGCTACTACTGGCAGCTTGAGCTCGACGGCGA
>CAJCIJ010000211.1 GCA_903970315.1 Actinomycetota bacterium | reverse complement strand
TTCTGCTGCTGGGCCTCAATGGCATGCTCGTTGGAGTCCTTCAGTCCTACGACCACTTCTCGATCCCCGCCATATCGCCGGTGGTTTGGAACCTCGTGATCATCGTTGGCCTGGTCGTGCTGCGGCCGCATTTTCACGGTGGTCACGAAAACAGCGATGAGTTGTACGCCTATGCGATCGCCTGGCTGGTGGCCACCGCCGTGCAGCTGGCGATGGCGTTCGGCGCGCTGGGACGCATCGATTTCAGGCTGCAATTCGCCGTGGACTGGCACGACCCCCGTGTGCGGCAGGTGTTCACGCTGATGCTGCCTGTGGCGATCGGGCTGGGGATCGTAAACCTCGATGGGCTGATCAACTCGGCGTTTGGCACCCTCATCAGCAAGCAGGCCACGCGTGCCATCGAAGCGGCGTTTCGCATCTACATGCTGCCCCAGGGCGTCTTCAGTGTGTCGGTTGCGACGGTTCTGTTTCCCACCCTCAGCCGGATGGCTTCAAGGCGTGACGCCGCTGGCATGCGCAGGGCGGTGGGCAGTGGCATGCGCCAGATCAACCTCCTGTTGATCCCTGCCATGGCCTTCTTGCTCGTGCTGTCCACGCCGATCGTGCGGCTGGTCTTCCAGCGCGGTCAGTTTGACAGCCACTCCACTGCGCTGACCGCCGAAGCGCTGTTCTGGTTTGCACTGAGCCTTCCGTTCGCGGGCATCAATCTGCTGCTCACCCGGACCTTCTTTGCGGTCAAGCGCCCGTGGATCCCCACGGCTCTGGCGGCGATGAACATCGTCGTGGACATCGTCGTGAGCGTGGGGCTCTACCAGCCGTTGGGCATCGCGGGGCTGGTGATCGGTACGGCCGTGGCCAACGCGGTCATGACCGCGCTTCAACTCCAGCGCCTGCGGATTGGCTTCAACGGCCACCTGGAAGGAGCCCAAACGTTGATGATCACTGTGCGCGTGGCAGCGGCCTCGCTGGTAATGGCGGCAGCCGCGTGGATGGCCTGGTACATCGTCGACTCGCTGCTCGGTCGATCGTTGCCGGCGCAGATATTGAGTCTCGGCTCCGCCGGCGCGCTGGCGGTGTTTGTCTACGCGCGGGCTGTGCTTGCGATGCGCATTCCCGAGGCCCACCAGGTGCGCGGGCTGATCCGGGCGCAGCTGGGCCGCGCCTGAGCCCGACTACAGTTCTGCGTGGCCCCGATGGATCAGCAACGCATCCGCAACTTCTGCATCATCGCCCACATCGACCACGGCAAGTCGACGTTGGCCGATCGCATCCTGGAGCTCACTCACACCGTGGACCCGCGCATGATGCGCGCCCAGGTGCTGGACTCGATGGAGCTTGAGCGTGAGCGTGGGATCACCATCAAGGCCCAGGCGGTACGCGTTTTCTTCACGGCGTCCGACGGCGAGACCTACCAGCTGCACCTGATCGACACACCCGGACACGTCGACTTCACCTATGAGGTCTCGCGTTCGCTGGCGGCGTGCGAGGGCGCGCTGCTGGTTGTCGATGCCGCGCAGGGGGTGGAGGCGCAGACGGTGGCCAACACCTACCTGGCGGTCGATGCCGGCCTTGAGCTGATCCCTTGCCTGAACAAGGTCGATCTTCCCGGCGCTGAGCCCGACCGGGTGGCCCGCGAAGTCGCGGAGCTGATCGGCGAGCAGCCGGAGTCGATCCTGCGCATCTCGGCCAAGACGGGCGTGGGCGTGCCGGAGGTGCTCGACGCTCTGGTCACGCGCGTGCCGCCACCGTCCGGCGACCCCGATGCGCCCTCGCGCGCGCTCATCTTTGACTCCGAGTTTGACCAGTACCGCGGAGTGATCGCCTACGTGCGCGTGGTCGACGGCCGCTTCAAGAAAGGCCAGCCGATCCATGCGATGGCAGCCGACACGCACGCCGACATCGACGACATCGGGTTTTTCTCACCCCAGATGATGCCCACCGACGAACTTGCCGCAGGCGAGGTCGGCTACGTGATCACCGGGATCAAGGACGTAAGTCACCTGCGCGTGGGCGACACGCTGACCAGTGGCCACCGCGCCGGTGCCAGCGCCAACGGGGTCGGCCCGGCCACCGATCCTCTGCCGGGATACCGTGACGTCAAGCCCGTCGTCTTCTGCGGGCTTTTCCCGATCGACTCCGACCGCTACCCCGAGCTTCGTGACGCGCTCGACCGGCTGGTGCTCAACGATGCCGCGCTGTCGTTTGAGCCCGAGACCTCCGACGCGCTCGGATTCGGGTTTCGCTGCGGCTTTCTTGGTCTGTTGCACATGGAGATCGTGCGCGAGCGCCTGGAGCGCGAGTACGGGCTGGAACTGCTGGCCACGCTGCCTTCGGTCGAGCTGGACGTGACGCTCACAAACGGTGTGGAGCGCACCGTGCACAACCCCTCGGCGATGCCCGACCCGGGCACGATCGCCGAGATCCGCGAGCCGATCATCGAGGCGCAGATCATCACCCCGCGCCAGTACGTGGGCCAGGTCATGGAACTCTGCCAGGAGCGCCGCGGCGAACACACCGCGATGCACTACCTCTCGCCGGAGCGCGTGCAGCTTACCTACGAGCTGCCACTGGCCGAGATCGTGGTCGACTTCTTTGATCAGCTGAAATCCCGCACGCGGGGCTACGCGTCGCTGGACTACGAGCTCGCCGGCACCAAGGCCGCGGACCTGGTCAAGCTCGACGTGCTGCTCGCCGGTGACGCTGTCGATGCGCTGTCGATGGTGGTCCACCGCGAGAAGTCCTATGCCATCGGCCGTCTGTTGACTGACAAGCTCAAGGAGCGCATCCCGCGCCAGCAGTACGACATCGCCATCCAGGCCGCGATCGGCTCCCACATCATCGCGCGCGAGACCGTCAAGGCGTTCCGCAAGGACGTGACCGCCAAGTGCTACGGCGGCGACATCTCGCGCAAGCGCAAGCTGCTTGAGCGCCAGAAGGAGGGCAAGAAGCGGATGAAGGTGGTCGGGCGTGTCGAGGTGCCACAGGAGGCGTTCCTGGCGGTGCTGGAGCTGGGCGAGCGATGACCTCGGTGCGCCTCCTGTTCGTCTGCCTGGGCAACATCTGCCGCTCTCCGAGCGCCGAGGCGGTGATGCGCAAGGCGGTTTGGGATGCGGGGCTGTCCGAGCATGTTTCCCTGGACAGCGCGGGGACGGGCAGTTGGCACGTCGGCCATCCGCCCGATGACCGCGCGCGGGAGGCGGCCCGGGCTCGTGGCATCGATGTCGACGGCACGGCCCGGCAGGTGCTGCCGGATGACTTTGACCGGTTTGACCTGATCCTGGCGATGGATCGCAGCAACCTCGCCGATCTGACTCGAATGGCCCCCGACGATCAGGCACGGGCCAAGCTGCGCCTGCTGCGCGAATTCCAACAGCCGCCGAGCACCGCGGCGGGCGAAGGCCTGGACGTGCCCGACCCCTACTACGGGGGCCCCGGAGGCTTCGACCAGGTCCTCGACCTGCTTGAGGCGTCCTGCGCGGGGCTGCTGGAGGAGGTCAAGCGCATGTTGGCCGTTGGCCCGCCGGCAGCGTGACGCTCCCCGAGGGTGCCACTGAAGCCATGCCGGTGGCCGGTGGCGACATCAACGAAGCGTGGTGCGTGCGCCTTCCAGACGGCACCCGGGCATTTGTCAAGACGCGCGAGGGCGCCGAGGCGGGCGAGTTTGCCGCGGAGGCTCGCGGGCTGGCCTGGCTCGGTGAGCCGGGGGCCCTGGGGGTGCCGCAGGTGTTGGAGGTGCACGACCGCTACCTGGTGCTCTCCTGGATACAGCCCGGCAGCCTGGACGCCGACGGCGAGGAGCTGCTGGGTCGTGGCTTGGCCACCATCCACCGCGCCGGCGCGCCGCACTTCGGCGATCCCTTTGCGTCCGGCGACGCGCCTGACGCTCGCATTGGCTCCCTTGGCCTGCCCAACGAGCCGGCCACCGACTGGGCGGAGTTCTATGTGCAACGGCGGCTTGTGCCGCTGACCAGAATGGCGCGCGGCCGCGGGGTCCTCTCGCGCTCGGGAGCGCGGGCACTGGGGGTGGTGTGTGAGCGGATGGATGTCCTCGCCGGGCCCCCGGAGCCGCCGGCGAGGTTGCACGGCGACCTGTGGTGGGGCAACGTCCTGGCCGACGCCGACGGGCGGCCGTGGCTGATCGATCCCTCCGCCTACGGCGGCCACCGCGAGATCGACCTGGCGCTCTTGACGCTGTTCGGCGGGATGCGCCCACGTGTCCTGGCGGCCTACCAGGAGACGTATCCGCTGGCCGACGGCGCTGAGGACCGCGTCGAGCTGTGGCAGCTGTTGCCGTTGCTCGTCCATGCGGTGTTGTTCGGTGGCTCATACGGACCGGCGGTCGAACGCACGGCGATGCGCTACAGCGGCTGAGGGGCGAGTGTCCCGCTGGGAGGCCACCGACCGGAAAAGGTGGCATGCACGCGCACACGGCCGCCGAGCACCGACGCCTGGTCACGCAGG
>CAJCIJ010000210.1 GCA_903970315.1 Actinomycetota bacterium | reverse complement strand
CCTGGCGCTCTAACCGACTGAGCTACGCCCACCGAGGGGCATAAGTGTGGCACAACGGTCGAGCCCCCTCCGGCAACCCCGTGCGGTGCCCAATCTGGGAGCGAACCCCTATGCCACGCAGGGAGTTCGGGGTATGCGAGGCTGTCAGCCGGAGACCGGGTTGTCTTGTCCCACCCATGAGGATGGTCGTGGTGGTGTCAGTGGCCAAGTGATCCCGTCCTACTGTTTGAGAACATGCCCCTGTAGCTCAGCGGATAGAGCGGTGGACTTCTAATCCATTGGTCGCAGGTTCGATTCCTGCCGGGGGCGCTTTGAGGTCTTCACGTTTAGACCTCACCTATCTTCACGTTTGGTTCTAACAGCCGGTTGTAACACGCCTCCGTCCCACTCGCCGCGCCTGGACCTCTCGCGGGACGCGTCAGTTCGAACGAGGCCCCGAGTGCTGGACGATCCCTGCCTGTCACGGCGGAGCGTTGGCCGAAGCCGCCACCAGATCGGCGATCGTCTTTCGCCGGCGCCGGCGCGTCTTGGGTGCAAGGCCCTGGGCCGCTCGCCGTTCGTTCTCAGCGTGTCGGGCTGCGAACGAGGCCAGGACGCGCTGGTTGCGCACGACGATGAGGCAGCTGAGCATCATTGTCATGGGCACCAACCCCATGAGACGGCACCAGCCCGGAGCGATGTCGTTGGAGGCGGGGTCCTTGATGGTGGCGTTGGCCCGCTCGGCGGCCGAACGCCGGCCATAGGAAAGCCGGTGGGCCTCACTCGGGTATGGGTGTTTTTGTCGGGTCTTGGCGTTGACGCTGGGCGGCACGGTGATGCTGACCTGGGTGCAGCACACCGGCGCGTGCTCGGGCGGGGCGAGGATCTCGGGACGGGCGTGCGAGAGGGCCATTGACTCGGGGCGCTCGGGACAGCGGAGCTTGCCCGCCGCGGCCGGGCACATGACGCGGTGATGGCCGTCGGTGTCGTCGGCACTGAGGACGGAGAAGCGGTAACGGTCCAGCTCGGCGCTGCGGGTGTCGTGGGCACTGATCTCGTCGCTGCTGGCCGAGCGGGCCAAGGGCTCGAGAGCCAAGAGTCCGACCGGTGTCGACGGGCAGTAGAGCGATCCGTTCCAGCAGATGGCACCTTGGAAAGTCCCCTGGCGGCCACGGTCGTGGGGATGCAGGTCCATGACGAGCTTGGCCCCGCGGGCGCGCAGCGGCAGGGCCCAATGTTCAGGAATCCGGTGCGAGTACCCCGAGTCGCACAACACGTCGCCCAGCGGCACCTTGGTGTCGGCCATGTGCTCGAGGACCGGGACGAAGGCGGGCACCGGGTCAACGTGACAGCTGGTGAGCAGCAGGCGGCGCACCAGTTCGGGAACCTCGGCGCCCGATTCCTCGCGCACCATGGTGGCCAGTCCGAGATAGAAGCCATAGAACAGCTCGTCGCGCTGTCCGGGGCCATTGCCGCGCCGGTGTCCCCAGCTGGCTTCGGGGTCGGCGGTCGGCCCGCCTTCTTCGATGGGCGCTCGGGCGAAGGACTCCACGTCGGTCCAGTCGATGGCCAGCGAACGCGTCGCTTCTTTGTAGTGCGCCCCGACAGACGCCTCGACGAGCTGATCGATCAACCCTTGGAGCATTTCTGTGGGCTCGCCGTCGGGGTGCTCTTGCTCGAGCGCGGCCACGATGAGACCAAACGTGCGTTCTGTCTGCCGGTAGGTGAGCTCGTGGGGGCCACCTTTCCACTCGACTTCGACCCCGAGCCGCCGGCGCTCGGTCTCCTCAAGAGCAACCAAGGCGGCGTGGACGCGGCTGAGATGGGCCGCTCGCCCGTCGGAGAGGGCGAGCAAGATGCCGACCAGCAGCGTGCGTACACGCAGCTGACGGGACCGCACCCCCACCGGAAGGAGGGCCTCAAGGGGCGAGGCCACGCCCGAGGCATCCACGATCGCCTCATAGGTGGCCAGATCGGGGCGGTTCATGACGCGGCGCCCAAGCGCACCACGGCCACTGCCTCCTCCAGCGGGTCCAGCGCGGCCACCAGGTCGCCCAGACGCTGAGTGCACACAATGCCCGCCGCGTCCATGAACGCCTTGAGCCCGATTCCCTGCGCACATGAGGTGAGCCACGTCGCCCGCAGCCGCGAGGTGTCGATGGCCGCTAAGTCCATCCCGCCCGCCACCGACGCCACCAGTGCGCTGGTCACATTGCGCCGCTGAGCCGAGTATCCCCCGATGACATAGCCCGTGCCCGCGCACTCAGCCGCCCTCAGCAATCGCTCGTGATAGCGGGCGAGGACCGGGACCGCCCGAGGACGTTGTCCGCCCACGCAGACCAAGACCCCGCCCGAGCGTTCGACGACATCGCCTCCTTTGACCCCGCGCAGGTCCGCTCCCATCAACCCGGCTCCGGCCCCCAGGCAGATCAGCGCACCGAGACGCCGTGCCCGGCCGGGGGTCGGCTGGGCGTCGGCCAAAGAGAAGTAGGCCTCAATCTGGGCGGGACTGTAGGGGGCCTTGGACCGTTCACGCGAGAGCGGCATCGGGGCCGGAGGCTGGTTCTCAAGCACCGCCCGTGAGAGGGCGCGCAGGTTCGAGCGCAGGGTGCGGCGGGTGGCCGGACCCAAGGCCGCGCCGTCAAGGACAATGAATCGCTCGATCACCGATGGGCGTAGCACGACTTCGGGAATGAGTTCGAGCCCAACCGAGACGCCAAAGGTCCCGAGTTTGCCGCCGGCAAAGAGCAGCGCCTTGGCCCGCACCGGACTCTGGGGATCGGCCTGTGCCACCACCACACGGGCGAAGGCGGCCACCTCGCTCGACAGCGACACCGGCGCGTAGGCGGCGATGGCCCGAGCAGCAGCGGAGCGGTCCGAGGCAGATGCCACAGTGCATATACTGTGGCAGATGGACCACGCTGGTGGGGGGATGCCTGAGAAACTCTGTGCAGTGGAGTTGACCACGCGTCAAAGGAGCAAACTTGAGCGCATCACGGGCGAGCTGGGCTCGCTCGGGATGTGCCTGCCCGGCAGCGTGGTCGTGCGCACCGGGCGCTGCGGCAAGGTGGCCTGTTCGTGCCGGGACGATCCGCCCAAACTGCACGGGCCGTTTCGCTCTTGGACCCGCAAGCTGGCCGGCAAGACCGTCACCCGCCTGCTCACAGAAGAACAACTCGATGACTACAGGGTCCTCTTCGACAACCACCGCAGGCTCAAAGAGCTGGTCCACGAACTCGAGGACCTCACGTTGTCGATCATCGACGCCGATCCGCGCTGGAAGACCTGAGAATGGCCCTCCTGTGTGGGTGCCGTCTCCTTAACCTGTGGGTGACCCCCGAATCAGCCGATAGAAGTCCAGTTCAATGCCAAACGTGAAGACCTCACCAACTCGGCGAGCCTCCCCAGGCATCGGACTCACAGCGACGAGATCTGAGCGACCGCGCTACCCGATAGCTCTCACGATCGGCGAAGCCAAGGCACGGAGTTCTTCTGACGTGAGCTCACCCTGGGATGCATGGCTCGCTGACATCCACCCTCGAGTCCGGGAAGCGTTGTCGACCAAGATGTCCTGAGTGGCAGAACGGACCGCGCTGCGTAGTGGTTCGGGGGCGCCGGCGAGAGCGGCTCGCAGGGAGCCGTCGGCATCGAGATCAAGAAGTAGCCGATAGAGATCCATA
>CAJCIJ010000209.1 GCA_903970315.1 Actinomycetota bacterium | reverse complement strand
ACCGGCCCCAGCCACGAAGCGAGCTGTAAAGAACACGTGGTGGCGTTGGAACCGGCGCTGAAAGAAGACCTTGCGAGCACCGAAAAGACGCCCAACTTCTCCTTCATCACGCCGGACACCTGCTACGACGGCCACGAAAGCACCTGCAGTGGTCTCGAGGAAGAGCCGGCGGGTTACGCCGGCATCAACTCCTTCTTGTCGACTTGGGTGCCCAAGATCACCGAATCGGCGGCGTTCAAGGAAAGCGGCCTGTTGGTCGTGACCTTCGATGAGGCCGCCTCCACAGACAAGTCCGCGTGTTGTGGCGAGACGACTTCAGGCGGCGGTGACATCGGTGCAGTGATGGTGTCGCCAGACATCCGGCCCGGCACCGAGTCGACCATGCCCTACAACCACTACAGCCTGCTGGGCTCGATCGAGCACATCTTCGGGCTGCCACTGCTCGGCGACGCTCAGGAGCCGGGCACGACCTTCTTCGGCACCGACATCTACAACATCGACAACCCGATCGTCACCACGACGACGACCTCCACCACGACCACGAGCTCGGCGGCGGCGCCACTGTTGACGGGCCTGCGCCAGTCGGCGGCGAAGTGGCGCGAGCGCAAGAGCAAGGCCAAGAAGCCCCCTGTGGGCACGACAGTCTCGTTTGACCTCAACGAGGCCGCGAGCGTGAGCTTTGCGTTTGACAAGACAGCCAAGGGGCGCAAGGTCGGCAAGGCGTGCGTCACCCAGACCAAGAAGAACAGGCACAAGCCTCGGTGTACGCGCTCGACGCCCGTGGGCACGCTCAACCTGCCCGCCCACGCGGGAGCCAACACTGTGAGCTTCGACGGGATGCTCTCCACCCCCAGCAAGCTGCCCCCCGGCAGCTACACCGTCACGATCACCGCAGCGGCATCGGGCCTGCACTCGGCGCCGCAGACGCTTCACTTCACGATCGTCAAGGGTTAGACGCTCCGGCAGGTGCCCACGGGCCGGCCGGGTGCTCGCGCGCCGGCGAGGTGCCGGTGAGACGCTCGCCCCGGCATTGGCCCTTTAGTGTGGGGTCATGTTCGAGGACCTTGTCGACCAGATCGAGACGCGCTTTGCCGAGCTTTCCCAGCAGATGACCGATGCCTCTGTGATCGCCGACCGCCAGCGCTACGCCGAGGTCGGTCGCGCCTATCGCCAACTGCAGGACGCCGCCAAGCTGGCCGTGGAATGGCGCCTGGCCCGCGACGACGCCGCCGGGGCCGAGGAGCTCCTGTCAGAGGACGGGCAGGACTCCGAGCTGCGCGATCTGCTGCGCGCCTCCCGCGAGCGCGCCGAGCAACTGGAGGAGGAGCTGCGCGCCGCCATGGTCGAGCGCGACCCCAACGACGAAAAGAACGTGATCGTGGAAATCCAGCCCGGGGCCGGTGGCGACGAGGCCTCGCTGTGGGCCGGGGACCTGTACAGGATGCTCACCAAGTACGCCGAGACCAAGGGCTTTGCCACCGAGCTGATGTCCGCCGGGGAGGGCAAGTACACCTTCGCCATCAAGGGCGACGGCGCCTACTCGGTGATGAAGTACGAGGGTGGCACCCACCGCGTGCAGCGGGTGCCCGAGACCGAGTCCCAGGGTCGCGTGCACACCTCGACCGCCACCGTCGCTGTCCTGCCCGAGGCCGAGGAGGTCGAGGTCGAGGTCGATCCCGGCGACCTGCAGATCGACGTCTACCGCTCAACGGGGCCCGGCGGCCAGTCGGTCAACACCACGGACTCCGCCGTCAGGATCACGCACAAGCCCAGCGGAATCGTGGTCTCCATGCAGGACGAGAAGTCCCAGCTGCAAAACCGCGAGCGCGCCATGCGGGTGCTGCGTGCGCGCCTGTACGAGCGTGCCCTTGCCGAGCAGCAGGCCGAGCTTGCCGCCGACCGCCGCATGCAGGTCGGCACCGGCGACAGATCCGAGAAGGTCAGGACCTACAACTACGGCGAGCGGCGCGTCACCGATCACCGGATCAAGCTCACCACCCACAACCTCGACCAGGTTCTCGAAGGCCAGCTCGACGAGCTCACCGCCGCCCTGCAGGGCGACGAGCGCCGCCGCCGCCTGGAGGCCCAGGCGGCCGGGTGAGCCGCGGGGCAGCCCCATGGTCACAGACGGGCCACCGGCAACCCCGCCGGACGCATCCCACACGCCAAACGGCAAGCCGTCGGCCGCCGCTGCCGCAGGTGCGCCCCGTGCGGTGGCCGCGCAGCTGAGCGCAGCGACCGCCGAGTTCGCCGCCGCTGAGCTGGAAACACCCAAGCTCGACGCCGAAGTGCTGCTCGCCCATGTGCTGGGGTGGTCGCGCACGCGCCTTGCCAGCGAGCCCGATGCCCAGCTTGACGACGCCCGAGCCGCGACCTTTGCCGAGGCCGTGCGCCGGCGTTCGATCCTGCGCGAGCCCGTCGCCTACATCACCGGCATCCGCCACTTTCGCCGCCTGGAGCTGGCTGTTGACCGCAGCGTGCTGATCCCCCGGCCCGAGACCGAGCTGCTCGTGGCGGTCGCCCTGGATCTGCCGCAAGGGGCCCGCGTGCTCGATGTCGGCACCGGCTCCGGCGCCGTGGCGCTGGCCCTGAAGGACGAGCGGCCCGACCTCCTCGTGACCGCTTCAGATATCTCCGAGGACGCCCTCGCGGTGGCGCGCTCCAACGCCAGCCGGCTCGGCCTCGACGTCAGCTTCGTGCGCGCCAATCTGCTCGACGGCGTGCCCGCCGTCTTTGACGCAGTCCTGTCAAATCCGCCGTATGTCGCGGAGTCCGAGCGCTTCATGCTCGCCCCCGAGATCCTTGAGCACGAGCCGCCCGAGGCGCTCTTTGCCGGCGACGACGGTCTTGCCGTGATCGGCGCGTTGCTCGATCAGCTGGCACCGCGCACGCGCACGCGAGTCGTCGTGCTGGAGGTCGGCGCCGGACAGGCCGAGCGTGTTGGCGCACTCACTCGCGCCGCCGGGTTTGCCTCGGTGCGAACCGAATCAGACCTCGCCGGCATCCCGCGTGTGGTCATCGGCGAAAGGCGCGCGTGACAGCCCCACTCGGCGCCGACGATGTCGCGCGTCTGGACCGCTCGCTTGCGGCCGGTGGCGTGGCGCTGATCCCCACCGACACCGTCTACGGCTTGGCCTGTGACCCCGACAGCCGCGAGGCTGTTCAGCGGCTGTACGAGATAAAGGGCCGCCCCGCCGACCGCCCGGCGGCGGTGATGTTCGGTTCGCTGGACAGCGCCCTGGCGGCGCTTGATTGGCTCTCACAAGGCGAGCGCAGCGCCCTGCGCGCGCTGCTGCCCGGGCCCGTGACCGTGCTGCTGGCAAACCCGCAACAGCGCTTCCCGCTGGCGTGTCTGGGGGCGAGCACGATCGGCGTGCGCGTGCCCGCGCTGTCCGGGCGCCTGGCCGCGCTGGGGGCACTTGCGCGGCCACTGATGCAGACAAGCGCCAACATCAGCGGCGAGGCCGAGGCCAAGACTCTTGCCGAGGTCGATTCCAGGGTCCGCGCGGGCCTGCGTCCCGGGCTTGACGTCGAGCTTGACGGCGGCGAGCTGCCGGGGGTCCCATCCACGGTGCTTGACCTGACCGCGTACGGGTCAGGCGGACGATTTCACGTCGTCCGCGAGGGTCCCGTGAGCGCCGCGGAGGTCGCTCGGCTGCTAGCCTCAGCGCGGTCCTCGTAACTGGCGCTACAGGGTGGAATCGACCACTGGGAAGCGAGCGACCGCAGCGATCACGCCGCGCGCCTGGGCACACTCAAAGCCGTCGTCTTCGCCCAGGAGCGTGCCCATGTCTGACTCACTTTCTGATTTTCCGCCGCCGTCTGATTACCTGAACCGGCCACTGGCCGAGGTCGATCCCGAGGTCGCCGATGCGCTGCGCGGTGAGCTTGGCCGCCAGCGCGACACGCTGGAGATGATCGCCTCGGAGAACTTCGTACCCCTGTCGGTGCTGGAATGCCAGGGCTCGGTGCTGACCAACAAGTACGCCGAGGGCTACCCCGGCCGCCGCTACTACGGCGGCTGCGAGTGGGTTGACATCACCGAGCAGCTGGCTATCGACCGCGCCAAGGCTCTGTTCGGCGCCGAGCACGCAAACGTCCAGCCGCATTCCGGCGCCTCGGCCAACACTGCCGTCTACCACGCTCTGCTGACACCCGGCGACCGGATCATGGGCCTCTCGCTGGCCCACGGCGGGCACCTCAGCCACGGCATGAAGGTCAACGTCTCGGGCCGGCTCTATGACGCTGTCTCCTACGAGGTCGACCGCCAGTCAAGCCTGATCGACATGGACGTGCTGGCCGAGCTGGCGCGCGAGCACCGTCCAAAGCTGCTGCTCGCCGGATGGTCGGCCTACCCGCGCCAGCTGGACTTCGCCCGCTTCCGCGCCATCGCCGACGAGATCGATGCGCTGCTGATGGTTGACATGGCGCACTTCGCGGGGCTGGTCGCCGCGGGGCTTCACCCCAGCCCTGTGCCCTACGCCGATGTGGTCACAACGACCACCCACAAGACCATCGGAGGCCCGCGCGCGGGCATGATCCTGTGCCGCGCCGAGCACGCCAAGAAGATCGACTCGGCTGTGTTCCCAGGGCAGCAGGGCGGCCCGTTGCAGCACGTGATTGCCGCCAAGGCCGTGGCGTTGAAGATCGCCTCCACCGAGGCCTTCATCGAGCGCCAGCGGCGCACGCTTGTGGGGGCCGCCGCTGTCTCGCGGCAGCTGCTTGGCGCCGGCTCCGAGGCCACAGGGTCGCTGCGCGTGCTCACCGGCGGCACCGACGTGCACCTGGTGCTCGTCGATCTGCAGGGCGTTGCAACCGAGCTCACCGGCCGTCAGGCCGAGGACCGGCTGCACGACATAGGGATCACCGTCAACCGCAACGCCGTCCCCTTTGACCCGCGCCCGCCCATGGAAGCCTCGGGGCTGCGCATCGGCACGCCCGCGCTTGCCACACGCGGCCTGGCCGAGGAGGACTTCGACGAGGTCGGGGACATCCTCGCCTCAGCGCTGCTGGCCGAGAATTTCAGCGCGCACGCCGCAGAGCTCTCCGAGCGCGTGGCAGCCATCGTGGAGCGCTATCCGCTCTATGAGGGGCTGTACTCGGGAGCTGCCGTGGCCGGCCTGGGCGTTTCATAGACGCGCGTCGCACGCGACTGGGACGCGTGCGATCCTGTGGCCGAGCGTTATGCACCCGACCGAGCTCGATGCGCTCTATGCCTTCGTGGTGGCAGGCGCCGTTACCGCAGTCCTGACCCCGCTGACGATGCGCTTCGCGCGGGCCGTCGGGGCTGTCGATCAACCCCGCGAGCGCGGCTTGGCCCAGCGCCCCGTGCCGCTGTTGGGAGGTCTTGCGATCTTCGGCGGCACGCTCACAGCGGGTCTGATCTGGCTGCCCACCAGCGAATCGACCGTCGCGACCTCAAGCGGTGAAAGCTCCGGCGCGCCCGCCCGTGTCCACCGTGTCGGTCACCGCGCGCATGCCCACCGCGCCAATGCCCACCACCGCCTGGTCAGTGCCGCCGGCCGCCACCATGCGGCCGGCGTTCACCACGCTCTGCACCACCATGCCGCTCGGCATCTGGCGTCGGTTCACGCGGCCGCTGCGCCCCAGGGGGTTGTGCATTGGTATGGGGTCTTCGCCGCCGCCGCCGTGATCACGGTCGTCGGGGCCGTAGACGACCGCTTTGACCTGCATCCCGTGGTCAAGTTCGCCGGACAGGTCGTCGCCGCTGTCACCGCTGTGCACTTTGGCGTAAACGTCAAGGACATCGCCGTTCCGTTCGTCGGCCTGCTGCACTTCCCCAACGTCGGCGGCGCGATCACCGTGGTGGCGCTCGTGGCGATGATGAACGTGGTCAACTTCTCCGACGGCGTCGATGGGCTGGCGGCGGGGGTCTCGGCGATCATCGCCATCGCCCTCGCCGTGATCGCCATCAGCCTGTATGAAGGCCACCACCTTCAGAGTCCTGCTCCCGCCATCTTCGCGGCTCTGATCGCCGGCGGAGCGCTGGGCTTTCTGGTTCACAACTTTCCGCCCGCCTCGAGCTTCATGGGCGACTGCGGCGCCAACCTGCTGGGCCTGCTCATGGGGTGCCTGGCGGTCGAGGCAACCGTGAAGACCGAAGTGGTGATCAGCTTCGTGCTGCCCCTGATCCTGCTCACCGTGCCTTTCCTTGACACCACCTTCGTGGTGCTCAAGCGGCTGAAGTACCACCGCCCGATCTATGCGCCGGACTCCGAGCACTTTCACCATCGCATGGCGCGGATCGGCTTTACCCCGCGCCGCACCATCGCCTACCTGTACGCCTGGACGCTCATGCTCGCCGGCCTGGCAATTGCGCTCCGCTTCATTCCCTACTCCGACCATCACGGCCACTTCCACACCGGTTGGTCGCTGCTGCTGGCCGGGCTGGGCCTCGTGGTGCTGGCTGCCAGCATCTACCTCGTCTACCTGCTTGAGATCCTCAAGTTCCGCCGGCTGGATGCGCTGCGGCTGCGCCTGCAACGACCAGGAGCCGCCGCCGAGGAGATCGAGCGCGACATCGAGCGCCATCTGGAAACCGGCGAAATTGACGCCGTCGTGCTGCCGCCCACCAGCGGCGGCCGGTAGCACGGGAGGCGGTGATGGACGTGGCCTGCCCGGGCCGTTGCGCGGTCTGCATGAGGCGGGTTCAGCAGCGACTGTGCAGCGGGCAGGTGCAGCGCCAGGGCGTATGCGCAGAAGACCAGCGTGGCCACGCGCAATGCTCGGCTGCGGCTGAGCGCTGCCAGGGGGAGCGGCCAGATTGCGTACCACGGCAGAAGCCAGGCCGTGCACACCACCAGCGCCAGCGTCGCCCAGCCGGCGGCGGTGCGCCAGTCGGCGCCGCGCCAGGTGCACCACAGCGCGACCGCTGTCGCCAGCGCAAACCCCCCCACGAACACGTCGCGCCACCAGGTCGGCACCCCGTGCAGCCCGAACAGGCGCGCAGTCTCGGCGGGCACGCTGTGCACCGCCACCATGTGCTGTTGCTCGTGCAGGGCTTGTAGGAAGCCCACAAGGTGTGAACCGAACGCCACCAGCCCCACCGCGGCCACGAGCGCAATCGCCCCAAGGGCGCCAGCAAGGATGTTGAGCCGTTGGCGCCCGCGCAGGCGCACGCCCGCCGGGGCGGGGGAGACCAG
>CAJCIJ010000208.1 GCA_903970315.1 Actinomycetota bacterium | reverse complement strand
GTGCTGGACACGCCCCCGTCGCGGCACGCCCTGGACTTCCTGGACGCCCCAGAGCGCCTGGGGGGCTTCCTGGAAGGTCGCGCGATGAGCCTGCTGCTGATGTCCAGCGAAGGCGGGCAGGCCGAGGGTGACGGTGACGCTCCATCTGTTGGGGGGCAGGCTTCGGGGCGCTCCCCGGGTCGGCCGTCAGGGCTGTCGCGGCTGCCGGCGCTGCTGCCGCGACTGGCGCCGCGGGCTGCGGCGACGCGGCTGCTTGGAGGCGGGACGGGAGCGCTGTTGTCGCTGTTTGCGCGCGCCACGGGCCTGCACGTGATGGGCGACCTGGCCGCGTTTTTGCGCCTGCTGGGAGGCGTCAGCGGAGGCCTGAGAGAGCGCGCGGCGAGCGTCGAAGCCCTGCTGCACGACCCCGCGACGGGCTTTTTGATCGTGACGTCTCCCGAGCAAGAGCCAAGCCGGGAGGCGATCTTTCTGCACCGCAGCCTGCTGGCCTCACAGATGACCTACCTGGGCCTGGTGGTCAACCGCATCCACGAGGGCACCGCGGAGGTGCCGGACTCAGACGAGCTTGCAGCAGAGCTTGGGCAACTCCTGGGAGCGGACCTGAGCAAGCGCGTGGCCACCAGCGTCGCCGACCTGGAAGTGCTGATTGCGCGTGACCGCGCGAGCGTCCGGACGCTCTCGGAGGCGCTGGGGGAGCGCTCGCCGGTGACGGTCCCGGAGCTGGGCGAAGACGTCGACCGACTGGCGGGGCTGGCGCGCGTGTCGCAGCGAGTGCTGGGCTGAGGGGCCGGGCGGCTGAGCTAAAAGGGGCCGGGCGGTCAGCCGAGCGTGCGCAGCAGGCGCAGCTGCTCTTCGTCAAGATCATCTGAGCGTTTGCCGGCTGCGGCGGAGACAGCGGGGGCGTCGCCTTCCGGCCACCCCTCGGGATCGCCCCAGCCATCGCGCCGGGCACGCCTGGCGGTGATGCGGGGCCGCGAGCCCAGAGAATCGGCTTCCTGGCGGGGCGTGGCGTCGGTTGCGAGCAACTCGTCGGCGAGCGTGGCAAGGTCGGCATCGAGGTGTCCGCAGATGACGTCGCGCAGAAGCGCTCGAAGGTGGTCTGCGACCGTGCGCACCAGTTTGGCCGAGGTGGCGTTGGCACTGGCTCGGCCCTCGATCACGTCGCGCTCCAGCGCAAGCGCGCGCATCACGACGCCGGCCAGGGCAACCCGCTCGCTGGGAACGGCGCACAGCGCGGCCAGGCGACCGGCAAGCGCACCTCGCGGCGACCCGTCGCCTTCAAGCAGGGCGCGCAGCGCGGACAGGTAATCGGTCAGGGCCTGCAGCTCGTCCTCGCGCCGGCAGCCCATCTGAAAGCGCTGCAAAGCCCATGCGATTGGGGTGCTGCTGGGTGTACGGCGGGAGACGAGATTGCAGAAGGCGCGCAGCTCGTCCTCCTGGTCAGACGTCACCACGAGCATCCCCTGCGGCCGGGCGGTGGGGGCCAGGGCAAGCGGGCGCCAGCGGCCGTCATCGATGCGCACCCAGATGAGCTCTCCGAGCTCGACGCGGCCGTCACCGAAGAGGCGCAGCGATCCAAGCAGATCGCCGAGCACGGCTCGCCCGTGTTCGGCTGCGGCCTCGGCGGTATCGTGCCCGCTGGTGAGCACCACGACGAGGTGATCGGCGCTGTCCTGTCCGTCAAGGGGCAGCACAGCTTCAGGTAGGTCGGCACCGGCGGCGGGGGCCAGCAGGCGCACGCCACCGGTCAGCAGCAGGTCCGAGGAGGCGATGGTCATGCCGTGGAGCGTGGCAACAAGTGCGGTGCCCTCGGGACTGCCCAGAGCGGCGCGATCGAGGCGGTCCAGTGTCGATTGCACCCGCTCGGGCCGCAGATCGAACTGGGTCTGTTCACCGAAGACTTCGCCGAGCATCACCCACAGGGCCACCTCGGCATCGCCGCGTGGCGGGCTTGCGTGATCGTTGGCGATTGAGCCGTCGAGGCTGTTCGGGGCGCCGACGATGCTGATGTAGCGCTGCAGGCCGGAGAACCCTTCCAGGGCTTCGGCGGCGCGCCGGTAGCTGCCAAGTTCCTTCAGCGGGCGCCAGCGCTCGGCGATGAACTGGCGAGTGAGCGGCTGGTAGCAGTAGAGCGGCGTGCGAGCCGACGAGAAGCCGCCGCGATCGACCTCAAAGGGCACCTCGGCGCCGCCATCGACATCGACCTGCAGGTGCGTGGCGGCCTCTTCGAAGAACTCCGTGATCGCGGTCTGGAGCTGATAGGAGCGCATCCTGGGCGGTTCGCCGCGCGCCGCCGCGATCCTCCCTGGCGCAGGAGTCCTTGCAGGCCCTGAGCGTGTCCGGTGCCGTCAGGCGACGGCGGCCAGCGAGGCGTGGGCGGAGTCGGTGTCGCAGGCTGCGTCCAGGTCCAGCCACCGTTCGCCGTATGCGCGCATGTCGTCGATGATTGGCACCAGCGCGAGCCCCTTTTCGGTGAGCGCGTACGCCACCCGTGAGGGGATGTCGGCGTAGGTCTGGCGCTCCACGATGCCCTCCTCCTCAAGCGCGCGCAGGCGCAGCGAGAGCGTGCGGGGCGAGATGCCGGTCAGCGACCGTTCCAGCTCGCAGAAGCGCGACCGCCCCTCGGCGAGCTCGCGAACGAGCAGCAGTGTCCACTTGCCGCACACGATTGCCGCTGTGCGACATACCGGGCATGTCTCATCGACGGCCATCGCTGTTTACTTTACCAAGTGAAGTAAAGGCGACTGGCGATGGGGGCCCAGCGCTGAGGCCAGGCGGCGGCGGCTGGATGCTGCGCCAGCTCACCTTTTGGGGCGTGCGCGTGCGCTACTGGATCGGAGGCGGCGGACCGCCACCGTTCACGCCGGCTGTCATCGCTGCCACCTGCGCCGGCTGAGGGAGCGGAGGGGGCGGCGGCGGACCGCTGGCGAGCGGCAGGGCAACGTCTACAGGCGGTGGCGGCGGGCCGGGCGCGGCGGCGACCGGGACTGCTGTGCTTGGCGGCGGGCCGGGCGCGGCGGCGACCGGGAAT
>CAJCIJ010000207.1 GCA_903970315.1 Actinomycetota bacterium | reverse complement strand
CGGGCCCTTCGGGATGGTTTGGGGTGTCTCACACCCCGACGCCTGGGCCAGCGTGGTGCTCATCAACGTCGGCGTCATGGTGGGCTACAGGTGGCACAGCATGGCGCGCCGCTGGCGCACGCCCGTTCTGGGCGAGCTCTCGCAGGCCTTCATCCCGCGCTCGGCGTGGCGGCGGGTCATGCAGGGGATGAACCCGCGCGGGTTGCCTCCGGAGTTCGTGGACAAGATGTACGACGACTACGACCGGCGCACGCGACGCACGGTGCTCAAGCTCTACCGCGCCACACCCGATCCCGGGGAGACCTCGGTGGCGTTGGGGCAGGCCCTGGCCGCGCTGAACAAGCCGGCGCTCGTGCTCTGGGGCGCCAAGGACCGGTTCCTGAGCATCGAGTTTGCCGAGCGCCAGCGCGAGTTCTTTGACGTCGAGGACGTGGTCATCCTGCCCGACAGCGGCCACTGGCCCTTCCAGGACGACCCCGAGCCGGTGCGTGAGGCGGTGGTTGCGTTCTTCTCGCGCCACCTGGCCGAGTCTGCGCCGGCGCCCGAGGCTCCATAGCGCGCCGCCGTAGCGCGGCGGTCAGTGCTCGATCTTGAAGTTCGTCGTCTGGGCCGACCCACGTCCCTGTGAGGATGTGGCGACGGCAACCAGGCGGTAGTTGCCTGCCGGTAGCGCGTGCCCGTCGACCCATCCAGAGAAGCGGAAGCTGTTTGCTCCGGCCGTGTCGGTGTGCGAGAAGCTCCCTACGGACTTGTAGAGAGTGCAGCGCTTGGTCCCCTTGCGGACGTGCTTGGGAGCCGCCGAGCACTTCTTGGACTTGCCCTTGCCCTTCACGACCCCGCTGCGAGGCGCTCCCACCGTGAACTTGGTGGTGGCGGCTTGGGAGTCTTTGTAGGAGACCACTGTGCCGCTGGCCAGCGAGGTGATGATGCTCGGCTCAGCAGAGAAGGGACGGAACGTGTGCTGGGAGAGCGACAGCGCGCTCAGCGTCGGTGCCACGGGTACAAAGCCCGTTCCAGTCAAGGCCACCGCGGGGACTGGGTTGGCGGCATTTGAGGAGATCGCAAGCGTCGCGGACGCCTGACCGGCCGCAGTTGGGGAGAACTCGATCCCGATCGAGCAGGTGGTGCCGGCGGCCAGCGTTGCGCCAGCGCAGGTGTCCGAGCTCTTGGCAAACTTCGCCCCGGCGGTCAGCGCATCGCCGGAGATCACCAGTGGCACCGACGCTTCGTTTTTGACAGTCACCGTCTGGGCGGCGCTGTGGGTGCCGGTCGCCTGGCTGGCGAAGGTGAGTGCCGAGCTCGATACCCCCAGTACCGCGCCCTGCAGCACCAGCGAGTCGTAGTTGTAGTCGCCGTGGGTCAGGGCGACGATGCCTCCGGGAACAACGCCCGCGACCGCCGGCTGCGGCAGCGCGACTTCGGCGCCCAAGAAGGGGTTGCCGAGTTCACCGTCATAGGCGTAGCCCCAGCCGTCGAGCGTGGCGTTCCCCAGCAGCGCCTGGCCGAAGTAGCCGCCTGCGCTGATCGCGGTTGCCCCGGTGACGCCGGGCACCGGCACCGGCGTGTCGCTGTCTTCTGTGGTCCCGTTGCCGAGTTCGTGGTACTCGTTGTCACCCCACGCATCGACCGTCCCGCTGGACAGCAGGGCCATGTTGAAGTAGAGGCCGGCGGAGATGGCTGTGACGCCAGACAGCGCGCCCACGCCGCCGACACCCTGGACCTGCACGGGGACGTCGCTCCCGGCGTACCCGCCGTCGCCGAGTTCACCGTCATCGCCGTAGCCCCAGGCTAGGACCGTGCCGTTTTCAAGCAGCGCCATGTTGTCGTAGCCGCCTGCAGAGATGGCCTTCACGTGTTCGAGCGTCCCGCCACCACCGACACCAACCACTTCAACAGGGTAATCCTTGTTTTCCTTGGCTTCGTTACCGAGTTGACCGTCGGTGCCCTCGCCCCACGTGACGACTCGCCCGCTGGACAGAAGCGCCATGCTGTCGTACTCGCCGGCGGAGATCGCGACGACGCCTTCGAGCGTGCCACCCCCACCGATGCCCTTCACGAGCGTGGGCTTCTCCACGCAGCCGCAACCGGTGGTCGTGAATTCGCCGTCACCGACTTGGCCGTCGGGGTTGTACCCCCACGCCTCGACGGTCCCGTTGGCCAGCAGCGCAAGGCTGTGGTACTCCCCGGCGGCGACGGCGGTCACACTGGACAGGCCCGCGACTGGCTGTGGCGTGAGATGCTGGCTTGTCGATTCGTCTCCCAGTTCGCCGGATTCGTTGCTCCCAACCGCGTCGACGGTGCCGTTGGTCAGCAGGAACAGACTCGACTCATAGCCGGGGGACGCCTGGGCGACGTTCGATAGCCCCGGTATCGCACCGTAGAAGAACGGGGTAACCGTGGTGCCGTTGCCGAGCTGGCCGTAGCCGTTGTACCCGGTGCCCAACAGCTGGGCGGCGCCGGCCGACGGCGCCGCGGCGACCGCGAAGGAGAGGGCGAAAAGGATTGCGGAGGCCAAGCCGACGCCGGCATGCCCCACGAGGGCCGGTCGCCGATGGCCGGACCGGCGGGCGTGGTGGTTGTCGCGCTGTCGGCTCGGGTAGGTCATGACCGCTCCCTGTGTATGTGCTGGATGGTGCAAGCGTGGTGCGCGCCCGACGGTAGCACCTGGAGTGAGGTGACCGACGGGGGGTCACCCCTCCCGGGTAACCCAAATGACTCATCAAGCGCCGGTGCGCTAGCCGAACAGATCCTCTGCGGGGGGGCGCAGCAGCGGACTCGCTCCGGGGCCGTCGTCCCGGGTGACGTGACGGCCCAGGCCGCCCACCACCACAACGGGCTCGCGCGAGTCCTTGGCGCGCGCCAGGTCTGCCGCGCCGGCCACCTGGTCGGCCACGGCAATCCAGGTCGCCGACAGCTCGCGCCCGTAGCCGTCGCTGCGTCCGCGCCAGTCCTCAAGCGGTACCAGTCCCGCCGCCCCCAGCGCCACCTCCTGCTGTCCGTTTCGCCAGGCGCGCCCGAAGGAGTCCGAGATCACGATCGCCGGGGAGGCACCCGTGAGCTCGCGCAGCCGGGCCCGCACCGCGCGTGCCGACGCGTCGGGGTCGCGTGGCAGCAGCACCACCGTGTCGGGATCGGCGGCGTTTGAGGCATCGACGCCCGCGTTTGCGCACACGAAGCCGTGCCTGGTCCTGCAGATGAGCACGCCGCGCTCGGCGCGAACCAGCACAGCGGTCTCTCCGAGGATCACCTGGATCACGCGTGGGTCCTTGTCGCCCGCTTGGGCCAGCTGTAGCGCCTGCTCGCCGGGCTCCACGTCGGCGAGGGACACCGTTTGACCCTCGGCCTTGGAGATGACCTTGTGGGCGACCACCACTATGTCCTCGTCGCCCAGGGTCGCCCCCGTGCCCACGATCAGTGCCGCCACGTCATCGCCTTGGCGCACCTCCGGGATGCCCGAC
>CAJCIJ010000206.1 GCA_903970315.1 Actinomycetota bacterium | reverse complement strand
CCGCGCGGCCGCACAAAAGATCTAACCAGTGGCGATCCACCGCGAGCCACGAAGCCAGTCTTCCCCAGGACTTTCACAACGCGCCCGGCAGGATTCGAACCTGCGACCTGAGGATTAGAAGTCCACTGCTCTATCCAGCTGAGCTACGGGCGCTAGCTGGCCGGTCCCGGTACTGACCGGGACCGGCGCCAGCGTCAGGCTAGCGACGCCTCCAGCGTGATTTCCTCAACGCCGGCGAGCGCCTTGGAGACGGGGCAGTTGGCCTTGGCGCCCTCAGCGGCCGCCTTGAAGCCGGCCTCGTCGAGTCCGGGCACGGTGCCAACGGTGACCAGGGCGATCTTGGTGATGGTCGGGTTGCCGTCGACCATGCGCAGAGTGACGGTCGCGTCGGTCTTGACCGAGTCGACGGTGTGGCCGTCCGCCTCGAGCGCGGCGGACAGCGCCATGGAGAAGCAGGCAGTGTGCGCGGCGGCGATGAGCTGCTCCGGGTTGGCCCCGGGCTCATCCTCGAACCGCGTCTTGTAGGAATAGGCGCCATTGATGGTGTCGCCGGCCTGGAAGGTGCCGGTGCCGTCCTTGAGGCCGCCCTTCCATTCAGCGTTTCCCTTTGCGGGCATATGTTTCGCTCCTCGGTTCGGGGTGGTGGGTCGAAACAGGACACTACCCAGGGGCTGTCGCGGCAATCGGGAGCGGAAGCCGCGCCATAAGCCGGCAACGACCGCACCCGATAACGGCGCTGGCCTCGCGTCAGCGAGGCCAGCTTTTCGAACCTGCGATCGGGGTGCCCGGATTTGAACCGGGGATCTTCGCTCCCCAAAAGCGACGCGGTACCAGGCTCCGCTACACCCCGCTTGACCTAGCTGAGTCTAGTGTCCAATCTTCACGGATCAGGTCAATCCAGGCCTGAAGACGCGCCCGCAGGTAGGTGTCGCTGATCCAGACCGCCAACACACCGTGCTCTGACCGCCAGGTCCGACCCGTCAAGTGGTTGCTGTTCGACTTCCGCTGCATCTTGATGCAGTCGCCGTCGATGCCGAGGCGCTGGCCCCAGAACTCGCGTAGCTCTCTCAGGTCTTGGTCGGCGTGATACTGAATCGAGAAGTTGAGCTTCCGGTCAGTCAAGCGCTGGAGCCAGCCAACAGCAAGCGCGAGGATGCGATCATCCGAGTTGGCGATCTGGACCACATTCCGGTTGCGCTTGTAGCCCTCAGCGATGTAGAGCGCCACGAACTCCCGGAAGGTGGGCTGCGGACCCAATTCCTCCCATTGGGCGGCGCCCAGGGCATAAGCCGCGTCCCGCAGCTTCTGGTGCTTCGCCTTCGTCGCCTCGGCGGCCCGGATCTGCGCGAGCTTGCGTTTCGGCGTGGAGTACTCCGGCAGCGGGATGTCCTTGACCCAGTAGAAGACCGTGGTCCGCGGCAACGCGAGCCGCTTGGCGATCTCGTCGATAGTCAGATCGCGCTCGACGCGCATCTGCACCGCCTTCTCACGGATGTATTCCGGGTATGCCATTGGAAGAACGTATGTTCGCATTTGATGCGGACGGAACGGGCCCGGGCAGGCCCCGCACGACGGCCGCACATTCGCTGCAGGAGAACCACGCCGTACTGCACATAAATCCCCGCTCAATGGCGCTAGCATCGATATGGACCACCTGTGCAGGACGCTCGGAGGAAGCAGCAATGAAAGCGACAGCACATCGACAGGCAGCGCAGACTTTCACGCACACCGTCGATATCCGTAATCACAACGTGCTAGTGGATGAGCCGTCTGACCGTGGCGGTGACGACGACGGACCCAGTCCGCTCGAGCTGCTCGCCGCCAGCCTCGCCTCGTGTACCGCCATCACCGTGGAGATGTACGCCCAGCACAAGGGCTGGGACATCGGCAAGGTCGAGGTCGCCGTCGACTACACCCCGTCTGAGCGGGGTTGCCCCACCAAATTCGCCCTGGAGCTGAAGCTGCCGGCCCACACCACGCCGGAGCAGCGTGAGAAGCTCCAGGTCATCGCCGCCAAGTGCCCGGTCCACCGGGTGCTCGAGGGCGAGGTCATGTTCGAAGATCGTGTCACCGTGGTCGATGCCAGCGGTGCGCCCAAGGAAGCGCGCAAGCGTCGCAGCATCCTTGCCCGGACCTGAACTGCGGACTGAGGCGCACGGCACCGCCGCGCGTGATCCGCGGGACCTGACCGCGCAGCTGTTCGGTGGTCGTCTGCTCTCGATCGAGGAGGCGACCGCCATCGAAGTCCGAGGGAACATCCAGTCCGCCGTCCTGGTGACCCTGGCCGAACGTGACGGCCAGCTGTGGTCGGTCTTCACTCGCCGTCGCGACGATCTCCGCCGCCACGCGGGTGAGATCTCCTTTCCCGGGGGCCGTCTCGAGCCCGAGGACCCAAGCCTCGTGCACACGGCGCTGCGCGAAGCCGAGGAGGAGGTCGGGCTCGACCCGGCCGGGGTCACGGTGCTCGGAGCACTCCCCCCCACCCCGACCATGGCCACCGGCTACGCGATCTA
>CAJCIJ010000205.1 GCA_903970315.1 Actinomycetota bacterium | reverse complement strand
CCGACATTCTCGTCACCTCCTCGCCGAAGCCGCTGGCTCCAGCGCTCAGGAATCAATAGTCGGGGCACGAAACTATGCCGAGACCCGATCCAATGCTCAGGTCAAAAGGGCGCTCAAGAGCACGCGATCCCGCGCACCGTGGGCCGCATGTCGGCATAGTCGCGAGGTCGGCACAGGTCAAGCACCACAAGCTCGGTGCGCGCATAACGTGCGACCACGCGGGCAAGCTCGCGGCGGCTCTCGGCTTCTTGTAACTCGTTGGCCAGGCCCGCCAGCGTGGTGAAGCGCACCCGCCGACCCTGTTGACAGGCGCAGACTCCAAGCGCCGTGGCCAGCATCGTCTTGCCGGTCCCTGACTCGCCGATCAAGATCACCGACTCGCGGTCGTCGATCCAGGAGCCTTCGGCCAGCGCGGCGATCGTGGCCTGGGGAATCTTGGGGTTGTCTGAGAAGCGGAAGTCCTCAAGGCGCTTGATCACCGGGAAGCGCGCTTCGATCAGCCGCCTGCGCTCACGGCGCTCTGAGCGCTCGGTCATCTCGGCCTCAAGTAGCGCCGCCAGATAGGCCACCGGGGTCTGCTGCTCGCGCAGCGCCTCTTCGGCCAGTGAGCGAAAACGCCGGCGCACCGTCGGCAGCTTCAGCTCGATCGCGTGCGCCTCGATCAGTGCCTCCATTGCCTGGGTCTTTGCCGAGGCTCTCATCGTGAGACTCCGCCGGCCAGCAGCTGGTCATAGGCATCCAGGCGCCCGGGCTCCGATCCGATGGCCGCAAGGCGGGGCTCGAGCTTGATCTGCGCCGACTGGGCCCTCGGCTCTGACCGCGCAAGCAACGCCACGGCGTGCCCGTCGCTTGAACCGGCCGCAAGCGCTCCGCGAACTGCAAGCTCCAGCCGAGCCGGCGTGATCTCACGGGCCAAGAGCAACACGTCGACCATCTGGCGGGCCGCCTCAGAGGCTCCATAGCGCGCCTCGATCGCTGCCCAGAGCGCATCCAGACACGATGGCCATCCGCCGCGATCGCGCTCGCAACGAAGCGGCAGCGAGTGCCGCAGCGCTCCGGGCTTTCGTGCCAGCAGCTCCAGGTAGTGGTCGAGGCAAGCGGCCACGCCATAGCGGCCCTGCAGCCGCTCGTGTGAGGCAACGAGCCGGCGCTCGGAGAAGACCTCGATCTTTGCTGCGCCGATCTTGACGAGAACCTTGCGCCCCACCAGACAAACCGGGACCGAGTAACGGTTCTGGCGGACCGTGACCAGGGCCTTTGAGTCCACCCTCGGCGTCGTGGTCTCGCGCGCGTCGAAAGCCTCGACCGGCAGTGGCCGAAACTGTGCGCTCTCGCCAACAAGTGCCTGCCCGACGGTCTCAGAGCGACCTGTGATCGTGCGCGCCAGGTCTGAGATAAGTCCCGCGGCGATCAGCCCGTTGAGCTCGGCCAGGCTTGCCACCTGCGGCACCGGCACCAGGTGGCGGCGGCGAAAGCGCCCAACCTCGCCCTCGACGCCGCCCTTTTCATGGGCGCCCTGTTGGCCGGGCAGACAGAAGGAGGACTCAAACAGATAGTGCGAGCGCAGCGCGATGAAACGGTCGGACTCCACGCGCCGGCGGCCCTTCAGGATCTTCGCGACCGCAGCTTTCAAGTTGTCATAGCGGATCAGGCCAAACACGCCGCCGAACCAGTCAAAGGCTGCGACGTGCGCCTCCAAGAACGCCTGCTGGGTCTCGGCGGCGAAGGCCATCGCGAACGCGCCGCCGGAGTGACACGCGCGCATGTGGAAGATGAACACCTTCGTCGCTCGCCCACGCAGGATCACCACCGCCTGGCCCCAGTCGACCTCGGCCTCGGCGCCGGGGTCGTGCACGAGTGGCACCATCGCCGCGGGCGGGTCGCCCAGCTCACGGCGGCGCGCAGCTACCCACTTGCGCACTGCGCGCTCAGAGACTTCGGCGCCGTGTTCTTCAGTCAGGCGCTGGAAGATCCTCCGGGCGCTGTGGCGCTGCTTGCGCGGGGCGGTCTGGTCGGCCGTTAGCCACTGATCGATCAGCTGGCGGTAATCACCGAGCTTGGGCGCCGGACGCCCAGTCGGGCGCTTTCGCGGTGGCGGAAGCGGCGACGCCAACGCCTGTCTGACGGCGCGGCGGTGGACGCCGTGACGGGCGGCAAGCGCCCGGATCGATAGGCCCTCTCGGTCTCGGTCTCGTCTTATCTGCTCGAAGCACTCCACGCGTGATCCCATCCCTGTCTGCCGCCTTCCGCTCGCGCTTGATGAGCGTCGAACAGTCGGTGGCGAGTCGGACGGGGTGGGGCCAAATCAAGGTTCCGCAGTGGGGCCAAGTCAGAGTGCCGTTCCCAGCCAACGAAGCTCGCGAGGCAGCCCGGCGAAGGGCAGAAGGTCTGGACACACGCTTGGTCAGAGAGGCACGAGCCGTGGACACGGCTTCCACGGCTCTGGCCGAGGCAGCAAGCGCTTACTTCCAGACCTACAGCAACCGACAAAACGCGCTCGTAGCCGCCGGGCGTGCCGAGTACGGCCGAGGCGGAGATCCATCACCGTCGATCCTCGGCGCTCTCGGCCACGCATTGCAGCAGGCCGGCGTGCCAGGAATCATCAGCCGGCGGGCGTTGGAGGCCGCATGGCGACCACTAGCTGCCAACCTCGAATAACACTGATCACTGACGAATAGGAGAACAATGGCATCAATACCCACAATTCCCTTGGAAGGCAGCGCAACGGGTGTGACTGCAACAGACCGCCGAGCTGCACGTGCAGCGTTGACGGCGCTGTCAGATTGCAATCCGCAGCTCACAGGCAGCGCGATAGCAACGCTTCAGAGCATCACGGGCGAAGGGCATGGCTCCGTTGTTAGCGGCGACAGGCTCACCCCAATCGCACCCACCGACGTTGGCGCCAGTTCAGGCGAAGGCGGAGACAGCGACAGTCGGGTCGCCAAGGCGCTGACCACGATGTCTGTACTGCGTGAGCGCATCGCTAAGGGCGAAGTGCCGGCTACCCCGGCAGACCAAGAGGCAGTCGAGCAGGCGTATAGGTCCCTCGGCGAGGAGCACCTGCAAAGGCACTCAGGCGGCCATCGACGTGTGCAAGACGTGCGCGCCGCTGGTGGACAGTTGCACTGACAAGCTTCGCGCTCCCGCCATGGTGATTCCAAACGGCGGTCGAGCGCGAACGGGACCGGCAGGATGCTGGCCTCGCCCGGTGTGACCAACCCGGGCAATACGCCAAGGACCGGGGTTACCGCTCTCTGAATCAGGTCGGCGACCCCCGAGGCAAACGCCCGGACCCTGGCACGCGTTCCGGCGGGGTCCGGCAGGCGGTCGGCGTTCCCATTACGTGCGGCTGGTTGATCCGCGCGGGAACGTCGGCCGCCTTCTTATCATTCACCCAATAAGGGAGGTTCATGAGCACCTCGCACTGCACAAATCACTGTCTCACATGTGGCAGGCATTTCCATTCGTTGGAGGCATTCGACGCGCACCGCAGCGGCGATCATCGAGCCCCGCTCGGTTCAGAGACCGGCCGGCGGTGTCTTGCGCCGATTGAATGCCTCGATACGCTCGGCGAGCTTCGTTTGGAAACGCTGGCGGAAGATGCCATCTGCGAGCTGGGCGACACCGACTTGGAGATCGGGGCGACAGTTTGGGTCCTGGCCGGCTCAAGGCAGCGCGCCCAGGTCAGCTTTCATGGCCGTGCGCGCTCTGTCCAAGCTGCCTAACGCCATTTGTGGCGCTGGGTAGGGGGTTGGGCGGGGGGCGCGCCCAGGCTACGTGTCGGTGGTCACTGGGTAGGTCTAGCGGCGGCGCTCAACCGGGGAGCGCTGTTGGTCAATACAGGGGACTCGTAGTGCATCGGCCCAAGACGGGGACGACGGACCTTTCGGCCCGCCATCCCCACATTCTGGCCTACTCAGTTGAGCCTAGTTGACGGCCGACAGCACATCGTTTACCTCCAGCCGACAGCACATCGTTTACCCGGCGTGACCCGGTAGCCGACAGCACATCGTT
>CAJCIJ010000204.1 GCA_903970315.1 Actinomycetota bacterium | reverse complement strand
GCTTGCGCGATTTCGCCAGCGTGTCCATGCAGCCAACCTCCTCTTTGCGAGTCACCGGCTTCTACCCCGCCGATGCCGGACCCGCATTCTCGCAAATGAGCAGCCGGATGACAAACCGCGCAATGGCCCGTCCTCGCCCCGCGACGCCACGGCCGCGCGGCGGCGAGCTAGCCGACCTCGGCGGGCTCGTCCTTGCCCTGCAGGCGCTCGCGCCCACGCTGCACAGCGGCGATGAACTTCGAGAGGTTCACCTCAAGCGTGTTGAGAATCTCGTCGGCGTAGTCCTCGGCGCCGAGGCGGATCTCGCGCTCACGTGCCCGAGCGTCTTCAATCACGTCCTCTGCGGCGCGCTCGGCCTGCTTGGTGATCTCCTCCTGGCTGACCAGACGCTGCTGGCGCTCACGCGCCTCCTTGACCACCCTTTCGGCCTCGCGCTTGGCCTCCGCGAGCATCTCCTGGCGCTCCTTGACAATCCAGCGGGCCTGCTTGATCTCCTCGGGGATCGTGGCGCGCATCTGGTCGAGGATGTCGTAGATCTCCTCCTTGTCGACACGCACCTGGTCGGTCAGAGGCACAGCCCGCGCGTTATGCACGAGATCATCGAGCTTGTCGATCAGAACGAGGACGTCCATGGCCTAGCGCTTGAGCTCCTCCCGCAGCCGCCGTGCGACCGTCGGCGGGACGAGGCCATCGATGACGCCGCCGAAGATCGCGAGCTCCTTGACGCCGCTGGACGACAGAAAACTGTATTGGGGAGAGGCCATCAGGTAGACGGACTCTATCTGCGGGGCCTGTAGCCGGTTGAGTTGATTCATCTCAAGCTCGTACTCGAAGTCCGAGATCACCCGCAGGCCCTTGACGATCACCTTGGCGCCGATCTGGTGGGCCAGCTCCACCACGAGCGTCCGAAAAGCCTCGGCACGCACGTTGGGCAGGTCGCTCACAGCTTCTTCGATAAAGGCTACGCGTTCGTCGGACGTAAACAGCGTATGGCCCTTGCGCACCGGGTGATTGACCACCGCGACGACGACTTCGGTGTACAGCTGCGAGGCGCGCCGGATGATGTCCAGGTGGCCGTTTGTGACTGGGTCATAGGACCCGGGACAGACCGCGATGTAGTTGCTGGGCTCGCCCACGGCGGACCCGCTGGCGCCGTCCGGGCTCACGTCAGATCACACAGACTCGATGGTTTGCGGGGGTGGTACATGCGCGTCGCATTCCATAGCTTACGGCTGGGAGTGGATCGTTATCACGGTGTGCCCGTGACGACGCTCGCGCAGGACCGGTAAGGGCAGGTCCAGCGGCGCCCTGGGGTCGCTCTCGACGACCACCCGCGCGCCGGCATTGATGAGGCCGGGCAGGGCCCCGGCGAGCACGGGCGCCCACTGCGTCGCCTGCTGGTAAGGGGGATCCAGGAAGACGAGGTCAAACGTCTCTCCCTCACGGCTACTCCTGCGCAGAGCATGCCGGGCGTCCAGACACCGCGCCAGTGCGCGCTCCGGGCCCAGCTCCAGCTCGGCCAGGTTCGCCGTCAGCGCCGCAAATGCCGCGGCGTCGCGCTCGATGAACAGTGCTCGCGAGGCGCCTCGCGACAACGCCTCGATCCCCAGCGACCCGGTGCCGGCGAACAGGTCCAGCACGTCGGTGCCGGCAACGTCGGCGAGCATCGAGAAGGTCGCCTCGCGCACCAGCTCGGACGTCGGGCGTGTGTGTGTGCCACGTGGAGCGCGCAGTCTCCGTCCCCCCAGCTCGCCGGCGATCACCCGCATGGGCCTCCCCACTCGCCCCTTACGCCGCCAGACGGGTGCGAGCCCGTTGCCCGAAACGGGCTCCGAGCTCCTCTCCGAGCAGGACGTGCTCGGGAGCGCCCAGGTCGGGGTCCTTGCGCATGATCTCCTGGGCGCACGCCCGCGCGGCCTCCAGCAGCTGTAGGTCATCGGGCAGGCGGGCGACACGCAGTGCTTCGGGCCCGGACTGCCTTGTCCCCGCAAGCTCGCCGCCACCGCGCAACTGGAGGTCGATCTCGGCCAGCCTGAACCCGTCGGTGTGGTCTGCCAGCGCCTGTAGACGCGGGCCGCGCGAGGGGTGCTTGGCGCTCACGAGCACGCATTCGGCGGCGTGCTGACCTCGGCCCACGCGGCCGCGCAGCTGGTGCAGTTGGGAGATCCCGAAGCGCTCCGCGTTCTCGATCACCATCACCGTGGCATTGGGCACGTCGATGCCGACCTCGACGACTGTCGTGGCGACCATCACGTCGGCTTCGCCGGCCACGAAAGCGGCCATGGCGGCGCGCTTGGCGGGGCCGGCCAGCTGTCCGTGGAGTAGGACCAGCCGGCAGCCGGCAAGCTCGCCGGCGGCAAGACGCGCGAACTCGGTCTCTGCGGCACGAACCTGCTGGCCCTCGGTGGCCTCGGCGACCAGTGGGCAGACGACGTAGGCCTGACGTCCTTCAGCGATGGCCGCGCGCACGCGCCCGTAGGCGTCGCGCCGACCGGGTCCGGGTGCCACGACGCGTGTGACCACCGGCTGGCGGCCGGCGGGCAGGCCCCGCAGGGTTGTGACATCGAGGTCGCCGTAGACCGCAAGCGCCAGCGTCCGCGGGATGGGCGTTGCGCTGAGATGCAGGACGTGCGGCGTCCCGGTTGTGCGTTTGCCGTCCAGGGCGACGCGCTGGCCAACCCCGAAGCGGTGCTGCTCGTCGACCACGGCGACCGCCAGCGAGGCGAACTGCACGTCGGGCTCGATCAGCGCGTGCGTGCCAACCACGATCGGCGCACTCCCGTCGCGCAGCGCCGCCAGCAGGCGCCGGCGAGCGCCTGTGGCGGTAGACGAGGTCAGCAGGCCAACGGGCACCGTCGTGGAGGCCAGCAGCGCGGCCAGGGTCGTCGCGTGCTGTTCGGCGAGCGCCTCGGTGGGCGCCATCAGCGCGGCCTGATGCCCGCCCTCGACGGCGCGCAACATGGCGTAAAGGGCGACGACTGTCTTACCGCTGCCGACCTCACCGATGAGCAGCCGCTGCATCGGCTGCGCCCGAGCCAGATCGCAGTCAAGCTCGTGCATCGCATCGGTCTGGTCGTCGGTCAGCGAGAAGGGCAGACCTGTCGCCAGCCAGCTGTCGGTCAAAGCCGAGCGGCCGCCCAGGGCGGGCGCCGCCAAGCGCACGCGGCGCTGCGCGCGGCGCCTTAGCAGCAGCAACTGCGCGAACAGCAGCTCCTCAAATGCCAGCCTGCGGCGGCCGGCAATCGCAGCGCCCTCGTCGCCGGGAAAGTGCACGGCGGCAAGCGCAGCAGCCCTGTCGGGTAGCTGGGCCGCTACCCGCACCGCAGCCGGCAACGGCTCGACAACGTCGGCCAGCGCGGGCCGGGCGCGTCGCAGCAGCGCCGCGATCTGGGTGGAGCTGACCCCAAAGGTGGCCGGGTAGTGGGCAATCGCCGGCGGTTGCGCCCGCACTGCGCCGACCGCCGTCAACGCGGTCCGGGCCGTCGCATCGGGGTCCAGCGCGTGGCTCCAAACCCGCAGCACACCCTTGTCGTCGAGCTTGCCTTCCAGAAGCAACCCGGTCCCCGGCGCATATCGCCGCGCCAGCCACGGCTGGTTGAAGAAGACCGCCGGGATCGATCCCGTGTGGTCGGACACCGTCGCCTTGAGCACCGAGTGAACCCGTTGTCCGGGCCGGCCGCTGGCGTGCAGCGCATCCACGCAGACGCAGACTGTGGCGCGCTCGCCGGGCTTCAGATCGCCGACACCGCGCAGCTGGCGGCGGTCGGTTGGCAGGTGCTCAAGCAGCTCCCCCACCGAGTCCACGCCCAGGCTGCTGAGGCCGGCGCGCACCCGCGCATTTGCGTGCTT
>CAJCIJ010000203.1 GCA_903970315.1 Actinomycetota bacterium | reverse complement strand
GCGGCGCGTAGATCGTCCAGTGACCCGCCGAAATGCGGACCCTCGGTGAGGATGGAGACAGCGCTTGCACCGCCGCGCTCGTACGCGGCGGCGATCTGACCGGGATCGAGGTCCGAACGCAGGTCCCCGGCCGATGGGGAGCGCCGCTTGAACTCGGCGATCACGGCGAGTTGTGGCCCGGCCAGGGCATCTCCAAAGCGCCCGGGGGCCGCCGCGGCTCCCTCCTCGATGGCCACTTGCAGCTGCCCCTGAGGCACGTGGAGCTTGCGTTGGGCGACCTCCCGCCGGGTGCTCTCCAGGATCGTGTCCAGGACGGTCGCGCTGCCGGCCGCTGCGCCGCTCACTGGCTCTTAGCTCCCGTGACCTGGCCGGACGCCGGGGCCCCCGACTGACTGGACACCGGGCCCGCCGACTGGCCGGACACGTGGACCCCGTTGCCCTGGGCCGAATTGCCCCGGATAGCACTCAGGTCCGCAAGCTGGCCGCCGGTGGCTTTCACGAACCGCTCCAGCGCCGAGGCCGCCGCACCGGAGGCCAGAGCGTCCCGGGCGACCTGCACGCCGTCGGCGATGCTGGATGCACCGTCGGCCACATAGATGGCCGCACCGGCATTGATTACCGCCAGCTCACGCGCGGCGACGTGGTCGGGGCCCAGCGCGCCGCCGTCGAAGATGGCGCGCGTGACCGCGGCGTTGTGCTCGGGGGTGCCGCCGATGAGCTCATGGAACCCGTCGCCTGCGCTTGCGCTGTCCACGCCGGCACCGGCGCCGACACCGACATCCTCGGGACGCAGGGTGTAGCGGCGCATCCGGTCGCCGTTGACCTCGATCACCTGGGTTGGGGCAGCCGCGGAGATCTCGTCGAGGCCGTCGTCGCTGGAGACCACCAGCGCGCGGTCGGTGCCCAGGCGGGCGAGCGCCCCGGCGACGGTCTCAAGGAAACGCTGGTCAGAGACGCCCAGGAGCTGGCGCCGGGCGCCGGCGGGATTGGTCAGGGGGCCCAGGAGGTTGAAGATGGTGCGCACTGCAAGCTCGCTGCGCACGGGCACCACAAAACGCGTGGCCTGGTGGTGTAGGGGCGCGAACATGAAGCCGAAGCCGGCCTGCTCGATGCAGCGCGCCACGCCGTCGGCGTCGAGGTCGATGCGCGCGCCCAGAGCCTCCAGCAGGTCGGCCGACCCGGACAGGCTGGTGGCGGAACGGTTGCCGTGCTTGGCCACGGCGCAACCCGCGCCGGCGGCCACCAGGGCAGCGGTCGTGGAGACGTTGAACGTCGAGGCGCCACCACCGGTTCCTGCGGTGTCCAGCAGGTCGTGGCGGTCGACGGGCACGTGTACGGCCAGCTCGCGCATCGTGCGCGCCAGCCCGACGAGCTCATCGACGGTCTCCCCCTTTGTGCGCAGCGCGATCAGGAAGGCTGCGATCTGGACTTCGGATGCGTCGCCGTGCATGATCTCGGCGAGCACCTCGGCGGTCTGCTCGGCGCTCAGATCGTTGCGCGACGCCAGTGCGTCGATGGCGGCGGTGAGGATGGAGTTAGGCACGCAGGAAGTTTTCCAGCAGCGGCTTGCCCTCGTCGGTGAGCACGGACTCGGGATGAAACTGCACGCCCTCGGCCGGCAGCTCGCGGTGGCGCAGCGCCATCAGCACGTCGTCACCCTGCGCGCTTGCCTGAAGGCAGTCGGGCAGGTTGGGATCGACCACAAGCGAGTGGTAGCGGCCCACTGTCAGCGGGCACGAAAGGCCCTGGAAGATGGTGCGGCCGTCGTGCTCGATCACCGAGGTCTTGCCGTGCACCGGCGAGCCCACCAGGACCCGTCCGCCGAAGGCCTGCGCAAGTGCTTGATGACCCAGGCACACGCCCAGGGTGGGGATGCCGGCTTCTGGCATCCGCCGCACAGCCTCAAGCGAGATCCCGGCCTTGTCGGGCGTGCACGGGCCGGGCGAGACCACGCAGCGGTCATAGCCGCCGGCCAGCAGCTCATCGACGGTGGCGCGGTCGTTGCGCACCGTGTCCACCGCGGCGCCCAGCTCCTGCAGGTACTGGACCAGGTTGTAGGTGAAGGAGTCGTAGTTGTCGATCATCACCACCCTCATGGCCACTCCGGCTGAGCCACCGCTAGGGCGATCGCCTGAAACTGCGCCCGCGCCTTGGCTTCGGACTCGGCGAGCTCGTACTCGGGCTTGGCGTCGGCGACGGTGCCACCGCCGGCCTGGATGTGCGCCATGCCGTCCTTGACGATGACCGTGCGGATGTGGATGCACGTGTCAAGGTCGCCACCGTAGGAGAGGTAGCCGATGGCGCCGCCGTAGCCGCCGCGCTTGATCGGCTCAAGCTCGTCGATGATCTCCATGGCGCGGACCTTGGGAGCCCCCGACAGGGTCCCGGCGGGCAGCACGGAGCGCAGCGCATCCATGGCGGTGACCTCCGGCCGCAGCCGACCGGCCACAGAGGAGACGATGTGCATGACAGTCGAGTAGGTCTCGATGGACATGTAGGTCTCGACCTCGACGCTGCCGGCCTCGCACACGCGGCCGAGGTCGTTGCGGCCGAGATCCACGAGCATCACGTGCTCGGCGCGCTCCTTGGGGTCGGCGAGCAGCTCGGCGGCGATCTGTTCGTCCTCGGCGGTGGTGGCCCCGCGCGGGCGCGTACCGGCGATGGGCCGTGTGCTGACCCTGCGGCCGGCCACCGTGAGCAGTGGCTCGGGGCTTGCGCCGGAGACCTGAAAGTCGCCGAAGTCCAGGTAGTACATGTAGGGGCTGGGGTTGACCGCGCGCAGCCCCCGATAGATCGAGAAGGCGCTCACGGGCGTGGGCGCAGACCACCGCTGCGAGGGCACCACCTGGAAGGCGTCGCCGGCGTAGATGTACTCGATGATGCGCGCCACCATCGCTTCAAACGCCTGCGGCGTCATGTTGGACTGAAAGTCGGGCATGACCCGCCCGGCGGGCACGTGCGGCGGGGCGGGGAGCGGGCCGGCGAGTGCCGCGCGGACTTCGGCGATCGTCTCTTGGGCGGTGGCTGTGGCGCGCGCCACGTCGGGCTCGGCCTCCAGGTCGGCGTTGGCGAGCACGGTGATGGTGTGCTTGAGATGGTCAAAGATCACGAGCACGTCGGAGAACATCAGCGCCATGTCGGGCAGCCCCAGCATGTCGGGCCCGGGGTCGCCGAGTGGCTCCACGGTACGCACGAGGTCGTAGCCGAAGAACCCAACCGCCCCACCTGTGAACGGCGGTCCGTCGGCCAGCGGAGCCTGCCGGAAGCGGCTCACGGCGTCCCAGGCCAGCGCATAGGGATCGCCGCCGTCGGCCAGCGACCAGCGCAGCACCGTGCGGGGACGAAAGCCGATGAAGGACCAGCGGCCCACGTGGCGTCCCTGCTCCGCGGACTCCAGCAGGAAGGCGGGCGCATCGGTGGCCAGGGCGCGCAGCTTCAAAAACGCCGACACGGGAGTCTCGCAGTCGTCGATGAAGCTCTGGCAGACCGGGATCAGGTTGTGCCCGGCGGCCTCGGCGGATGAGCTCTCAGCGGCGACGGCCATCGAGCACCCGCTCGGCGTCGGCCAGGGTGCGCCCGCGGGAGCGCATGAGCACGAGTAGGTGATACAGGACGTCGGCGGCCTCTTCGTCGACGCGCTCGTCGGACTCCTCGCGCGCGGCGCGAGCCACCTCCTCGGCCTCCTCCATGACCTTGGCGCCGATCAGCGGGGGGTCGTCCAGCAGGGTCACCGTGTAGGAGCCCTCGGGCCGCTCGCTGGCGCGGGCGGCCAGCGTGCGCTCCAGCGAGGGCAGTACCTCATGCGGGCCACCGGGGGCGAGCTCGCCGCGGTAAAAGCAGGTGCGCTCGCCGGTGTGGCATGCCGGCCCGGCGGGATCGACGAGTGCCAGCAGGGCGTCGCCGTCGCAGTCGACGCGCAGCGCGCGCACAGCTTGGACGTTGCCGCTGGTTTCGCCCTTGTGCCAGAGGGCGCTGCGAGAGCGGCTGTAGAGGTGAAGCTCACCCGTGGAGCGCGTCCGCGCCAGCGCCTCGGCGTTCATGTAGGCAAGCGTGAGCACCTCGCCGCTGGTCCAATCCTGGACCACGCACGGCACCAGCCCGTGCTCGTCAAAGGACAGCAGCGACTCCACCGGGGCCGAGTCGATGCCTGCATCGGACGGCGCGGCGCTTGCGCTGGTGGTGTCTGTGGCACCCATGCGCACGATTGTAGGCGCCTACACTCGGCTGGTTTGTGCCCATGACAACCTCGCTGCTGACACGCAACCTGATCGTGGTCACGGGCAAGGGCGGCGTGGGCAAAACCACGATCGCGGCCTCCCTTGGCCTGGCCGGCGCCGCCAGCGGCCTGCGCACAGTGGTTGTAGAGATGGGTGGAGCGCAGATGGCGCCCGGCCTCCTGGCGGGCGGCGGCGACAACGGCGGCGGCGGCAACCGTGGCAACGGCGTGGGCTCCAGGCGCGAGCCCGTGGGCCAGGGAGGATCGTTGGGCTGGTCGGGCAACGGCAGCGAGGGCTCGCTGCCGGAGCTCGGCGAGGAGGTTGGCGTGGGCGAGCGGCTGTGGACCACCAGCGTTGACCCCGAGGATGCCCTGCGGCAGTGGCTTGCGGTCCTGGGCGGGAATGTCCCCGCGCGCCTGTTGGCGTCGCGGTCGAGCTTTCGTGCGTTTGCCGCGGCGGCGCCGGGCGCCCGTGAGCTTGTGAGCCTGGTGAAGGTGTGGGAGCTCACGCAGGCCAATCGCTGGCGCAAGCGCAGCGGGCGCTATGACCTGGTGGTCCTTGACGCCCCAGCCACGGGGCACGCCCTGGCGCTGCTGCGCGCTCCCGCCACATACGGGGCGATCGTGCGCGTGGGGCCTCTTGCAGCACAGATCCGCGAGTTGCGCGCCCTGCTGGACGACCCCGTGCGCACCGGCTACGTGGGCGTGGCCCAGGGCACCGAGATGGCAGTCACCGAGGTCATCGAGCTCTCCGAAGGCCTGCAGCGCGAGTTCGGGCGCGGGCTGGATGCGGTGGTCGTCAATGGCACCTTCCCGCGCCGCTTCGGCGCCCCCGAGCTGCGCCGCTTGGGAGAGTTGACCGACGCCGACACTGTCGGCCCAGCGGTACGCGCGGCGGTGTTCATGGCCGAGCGGGCGCGCGTGCAGCACAACCACATGACGCGCGTGCGCAGGCACGGTCTGCACGCCCTGGCGGTCCCCTTCGTCTTTGCGCCCGTGCTGGACCGTTCAGCGCTGGAGGGCATCGCGCGCCGGTTGGGCCGCGACGCGACGTTTGCGCGCACGGAGGCGCGCACCCCACCGGTCAGGTGATGCCCAGGCGGTCCAGGAAGGCCTCATCGGCGCGCCAGCCACGGCGAGCACGAACGGAGAGATCGAGGTGCACCTGTGCCGCCAACGCCTCTTCCAGATCCGTGCGCGCGGCCGATCCCACCGCCTTGATCACCTTGCCGCCGGCTCCCACCACGATCCCGCGCTGCGAGGCGGTCTCGACGAGGACGAACGCGCGGATGCGCACCAGGTCGGCGCGCGGCCAGTCGATCTCCCCCACCACCACCTCCAGCGCGTGCGGCAGCTCCTGGCGCGTGCGGCGGATGGCGGCCTCGCGGATCAGCTCGGCCACCAGCAGCTCGCGCGACTGGTCGGAGCGTTCGTCGACCGCGAACAGGAACGGGCCCGGGGGCATGAGCGCGCAGAGGTGGTTGGCAAGCTCATCGACGCCCGTGCCCTTGCGCGCCGAGATCGGGAAGATGTCGTCGCCCACCCCAAGCGCCGCCGCCGATTCCAGCGCGGCGGCAATCTGGGGACGTTTGAGCCTGTCGGTCTTGTTCAGCGCAACCGTCACCGGCACCTGACTGTCGGCGAGGGCCTTGGCGATGAAGCGGTCGCCGGCACCCATCACCTCGTCGGCGGCGAGCATCATCAGCACCGCATCGGCCTGGGCGAGCTCGTGGGTCAGCCTCGCGGCCATGCGCTCGGTCAGTGCATCGCGCGGGCGTTGCAGCCCGGGCAGATCGACGAGCACAAGCTGGCACTCGCCGCGCGTGCACACGCCGCGGATGGCCCTCCGGGTGGTCTGCGGGCGGTCCGACACCGCCGCCACCTTGGTGCCCACCAGGCCGTTGAGCAGCGTCGATTTGCCCACGTTCGGACGGCCCGCCAGGGCCACCATGCCGCAGTGCGTACTCACGACACCCCGGCCGTCTCGGCCAGCAGCTGCGCCTGCAAGGCAAGCATCTCGCCGCTATCGGTCTCGTGGTCCATCCCCACCAGGTGAAGGACTCCATGGACAACCGCCGTGCGCAGATCGGCCGTCCACTGCGCGCAGATGAACACGTCGCCCAGCTCGGCGGGCGGGCCACCGTCGGCCCCTGCGGACCCGGCGGCCCGGGCCAGGTCGGCACCGTCGATGG
>CAJCIJ010000202.1 GCA_903970315.1 Actinomycetota bacterium | reverse complement strand
CTGGCTGCTCGTCGCCAACGCGACGGGGCATTACTCGCGTGGATCGAGCGAGTCACTCCTGGACGCCGACCTCAGCCTCCTTTTTCGCCGAAACGGTTCCGCTGCGCAGCTCGTCGACCACGTCAGGCAGCGCTTCGGCCGTGTCCGTTTTAGAGCAGCCGACTTTGCGAGCCGGCCCGCCAGGAATCCCCTCTTTTCCACCACGTACCTCGCGTTAAAGAAGGCAGGGGCACGAGATTGGCGCAGCGGTCTCGGGCTCTCGTTGACCCACGCCGGTCGAGCGCACTACGTGCAGGCCCACCATATCTTTCCCAAATCCGTGATGGCCAAACTCGGCTATGACAGTCGCGAGATCAACGAGATCGCGAACCTTGCGTTCGTAAGTGGCGGCAAGAATCGCCTGCTCGGGAAGCAAACGCCAGATGAATACCTCCCAGAGATTGTCGCAAGTCGAGGCGAGGATGCGCTACTTCTACAGGGCATTCCTACGAACCAAGAGCTTTGGATGCCGGATCAGTTCGTCAAGTTCCTTGAGTACCGCAGGGCTCAGCTTGCCGATATAGTCAACCGCTTTCTCGACGACGTCAGCGCGAGCAATGGCGAGGCGAGCATCGATCTCCAAAGCCTGCTCCAGGCCGACGAGAACGAGCGCATGGAGTTCAAGGAGACCGCTCGCGTAAATGTTCACACGGGCGCGGTTGATAAGGAGATCGAGCGCAGCGTCATCAAAACGGTGGCTGCGTTTATGAACGCAAGCGGCGGCACTTTAGTCATCGGCGTCCATGACGGCAGCGGCGAGCTACGCGGCCTTGCCCGGGACATCGACACGCTCGGCCGTAAAGACCTCGACGGCTACGAGCAGCTGCTGCGGCAGTTGTTCAACGCGAGCCTTGGCGCCGAGCACTCATCGCAGATCGCGATCTCATTTCCGACGCTGGACGGCTCCGTCGCCTGTGTCGTACGGGTGCCGCGTTCGCCCCGCGCCGTGTATGCACGTAACGGATCGGACACAGACTTTTTCATTCGAGACGGCAACACCACTCGCCGGCTCAACAGCGAGGAGACGGTGCGCTATTGCGCTGACCGGTTTGGCGGCCCAAGGTGACGCTTTCCTCGCTGGTCGAGTTCGACCGGCGGTGATACGCAGTTAGCCCGCGCTACCAGCGCCCAGGGTTCTCCCGCCGGCTGGCCGTCTACCTGCCGCGCACGCCTGCTGACTGCAGCCAGAGATGGCCGACGGGGAGCCGGGCGGCCGGACGACCGCCAGCGGCTCCCCGCCTGTCACGCGCTCAACGCGGAACGCACAGCTTCTCTCGCCCCGCTGCGCAGATCTCCTCCCAGCAGCAGTTGCTCATCCCGGGCGCATTGTCAAACAGCTGCACCATGATCGGCTCCTTACCCTGCGCCAGCGCGAGCGCCTCGCCGGCAGGCATCGCCCGCAGCGCCGAGGGTTCCAGCACCCGCTCGCGCTGCTGGGTGTAGGCGTGGCTGTCGCCGCCGGTGTATGTCCTGCCATAGCGCTCCACCTGCTGGGAGGTGGAGCTGTTCTCTGCGATCTGCTCGCGCCACACCACCTGCTCACCGCAGGCGTCTGAGACCAGCTGCGCTGTGTAGGGGTCGGCAACTCCCGCGAGCACCAACCGCAGCGCCGGCGTCGACCACATCGTCGCGGTCTCGTGCTCACCCCAGCGCGCACGTGCCTGGCTCATGTCCTGCAGCCCCAGCACCGGCACGATCCCCTGCTGGATGCCCTCGCTGAGCAACCTCGGCAACGACCGGATCGGCGCGATGTTTGCCACCTCGTCAAGCGCCAACAGCAGCGGACGCTCCAGCCGTCCCGAGTCCGATCTGATCGCGATGTCGATCGCCTCGGCGGCCAAGCTGTCAATCAGCGCTGCAATCAGGGGCGCAAGCTCGTGCTGGATGCGCGACGGCGAGATCACAAACAGCGTGCCGCGCTCCTCTATGAGCCTGCCGAGGTCGATCTGCGGCGTGGCCGATGGGTTTGTGGATTCTCTGACCGTCTCGCGCGAGGCCCACGCCAGCGCCACCTGAGCGGTGCCGAGCACTGAGGTCCGGTAATCGCCGACCGCCTGGGCGGCTATTCCCGACAGCTCCTCAAGGGCGATGTTGGCGTGGGCATCGCGCAGGATCTGGGCGGGCTCTGAGAACTCAGAGCGCCCCAGCCAGTTGCGGGCGCTGTCGATGCCGCCGTCGGAGAGCGCCGCCGCATGAAACAACGGCGCCAACAGTGCCCGTGCAGCCACGGCGAAGTGCTCGCCGTGGCGCACGGTCTCATCCGAGGACGCCGGCGACAGCAACGCGGCGGCGACCTCCACAGCGCCGTCCCAACTGATGCAACGTCCAAGTGGCGAGAAGCCGACGCTGATCTCGGGATGCGCGAGTGAGCCGGTCGGGTCATAGAGGGCCACCGGTCCCGTCAGCTCACGGTGGAGGGCGGTGTGCAGGATGTCGCCCTTGGTCGAGGTGACGAGCGCCGCCCCGTGCCAACATGCCACCGTTGGCCCGATCACGTGTCGTGTCTTACCCGAGCGCGGCGGCCCGACGATGATCGCCGCCGAGGTTGCTGGGGTCCGAAGGAGACCGCCCTCGATATAGCCGGCCCACACGTGCGGGCCTAACGTCGGCATGCCCCCTTTGGTTAGCCAAGGATCATCGAGTTCGGGCGCATCCGGTTCGGAAGCTGTCCGCGGCGCCCCGAGCGCGGAGCCGATCACACCTATGAGCCAGACCCCCACTGCCGAGAAGCCGGCGAAGCTGGCAACTATCAGTAGTAGCCAGGTCATGACCACACCGACCCAAACGGAGGCCACGTCTCGTCGTCCAGCTGTGCTCGCGACCCTCGCCCTCGTGACGGTGGGCCTGCCGATTCACTGTCCCTGTGCCCCTTCGGCGGTAGCAGGATCATCACGATCGCCATCATCAAGAACCCGGCGAGTCCCAGGGGCACCGGCGCCGCTTCCAGCACCGGTAGCACCGGGTAGTGCAAGCCGTGCAACGAGACCATCACGGTGTGCCTGACGGCCCATGCGTGTTGGGTTGGGCCGGCGTACAGGCCCCAGCACGCCCACAGCAGCCCTACCAGCGGCAGGATGCCCGCGACCCGGTGATACCACCGCAGATGCTTTAGCACCGCAGGGCGCAGGTCGCCCCATCGGGTGACAAGCAGGCAGAGCCACAGGAACCCGGGCGCGTAGACGGGGAAGGCCCAGTAGCCCCAGGTCGGTTCAAACGCCGTTTCGCCGACATGAACAAGGAACGCGAAGACGGCCAAGGCGCCGAAAAAAGCCGTGGCCAGCCGTCGGTACCCATCGGCGTCCTGTTCCTTTTCGGCCTGGGAGCGCCCGGTCAGCAGCGAGTCCAGAAATCGGGGCGATTGATCTCGATCTCGGTGGTCGCTCGGTGAGCGTCGCGGCCTATTCGGGTAACTGTTCATCGCCGCTCACCAACCTCTCTGTCTGGCACCGCAGCCAAGCTGGCCAGGAGCGCCGCCTCGGTTGGGCGTCTAAAGGCCGCCGAGGACCGATTGGTTGGCCTGACCCCCTCGGGATGCACCGCCTGGGTCCGCGGAGGCGGCGCGACCTGCACGGACAACCAGTCTTCGAGCATCGCGCG
>CAJCIJ010000201.1 GCA_903970315.1 Actinomycetota bacterium | reverse complement strand
CGGGGACACCCACGGCGCCTCATAACCCAGAGGCAACCAGACCCGAAACATAGCCTTACCTTCCTGAGCCAAAAGCCCAGCAAGGATCGGCGCCAGGCCTTCCCCGCCTACGTCGATGGCAGAAACACTCACCACCAGGGGAGCAGCAGTTGCACCAGCAAGGCAAGGACGCCCAAGCAGCACAGACCGCATACGCCCGCCGGACCGCCGCCCGCTCACGCCGCCAGCGAGCAGAGGCCCAGGCGATGAAGCGAGAGCGCGAGCGCCTAGCGCTGGCCCATGCGATCCGACGCGAGCTTGCGAACCTTGCCGACGGCGCCGCAGACCTCGAGGTCCAGGCCACGTCGCGCGGCAAGGCCGCCGCCGAGGCAGAGGCCCGGCTGGCAGCCCGGCGCAGGCGCGCCAAGGAGGCACTGAGCCAAGCCGACCGCTTCGGCCTGGATGCGGGCCTGGCCGAGATCGCCACCGCGGACCGCAAGGCCCTGGAGCTACCCGAGCAGTAGGGGACGGGGCAGCGGGATGCTGGACATCGAGCACGACCTGAAAGCCATCTGCCGGCGAAACCGCGACGGCTCGCACATGACCCAGTCTCAGCGCGAGCAGCGCCTTCGCATGACGGCGCGGGACCTTCACCGACTCGGCTACCGCCACCTGCGCGCCACGTCACTGAAGCCCAAGCACGTCGAGGCCCTGGTCAAGGATTGGCAAGCACGCGACCTGTCCGCCGGCACGATCAAGAACCGCATGGCGGATTTGCGCTGGTGGGCCGAGAAGACCGGCCGCGAGTCCGTCATCGCCACCGACAACTCTCGCTACGGCATCGGCCAGCGCGTCTTTGTCGCCGAGACCTCCAAGGCGGTGTCGCTCCCGAGCGACGCCCTGGCCCTTGTCGATGACGCACACGTCCGGATGAGCCTGCGACTGCAGGCAGCATTCGGACTGCGCCGCGAGGAGGCCATCAAGTTCTCGCCGTCCTACGCCGATCGCGGCGACGTACTGGCGCTGAAGGCGTCGTGGTGCAAGGGCGGCCGCGCGCGCGAGGTGCCGATCCGCACCGAAGTCCAGAGCGAGCTGATCCGCCAAGCTCACCACCTCGCCGGCTCAGGTTCGCTGATCCCACCGGAGCGCACCTACATCCAGCAGCGCCGCGTCTATGAACGCCACGCCGCCCGCGCCGGCCTGTCCAAGCTTCACGGCCTGCGCCACGCCCACGCCCAGGCGCGCTTTGCAGAACTGACCGGGTTCGCGTGCCCGGCGGCCGGCGGGCCCAAGGCGGCCGAACTGACTGACCAACAGCGCGCTCTGGATTACAAGGCGCGGTTGCAAATAAGCCACGAGCTCGGGCATGAGCGCGAGCAGATCACCGCCGTCTACCTGGGGCGCTGAGCGACCCCGCAGACGGCACAACAGTTCACGGGAGAAGAGGAGATAGCGATGTCGACATGGAATGAACCCGCCGGCCACGGAAGGCCGATGCGCTCGCCGGGTTTTGGTTTCGGGAAACTCGTGGGCGCAGGCCTCGGACTGCTGATGTTGAAGGTGGCGATGGAAGGTCAGCCGCTTGCCGTCGGGGCGGTGGTGATCGCCATCCTCTATGCGGTCGTGCGCACGCGAGTGCCGGCGCATACGTGGACAGGCTCAAACCAGGCTACGCGCGCCTTGCTGTGGCTCGGGCTGTCGTCTGCCGCACAGGTCGCCGTGTTCGTGGCCGGAGTCTGCTGCGTGGTGTTGATGGGAGCGCGCCGCTGGGAGCCGGCGATCCTGTTCGCCATCGCGACCTGGGCCGGGTTTCGGTTCCTGCCAAGCGCCGGCACGTTCGCCCCACTACCGCGCGCACTTCCGATGCCCAAGACCACGGAAGACCTCCGGATGCGCTCCTCCGCCGCCGGAGGCGGCTTCTACATGGGCCACGGCGCAGACTTCATATGGGCTCCGCCGGAGGCAGCCGGTCTGATCCTTGCCGGCCCGCGCGCCGGCAAGACCAGCTGCATCGTGATCCCGGCGCTGCTTGCGCACCCCGGGGCAGTGGTGACCACGTCTACCAAGCCCGAGGTCATGCAGGCGACGCTCGAGACCCGCTCGGAGATCGGCCTTGCCTGGTGCTTTGACCTCTCCGGTCACGGTCTGCCCGACGGCGCCGAACAACTTCGCTGGTCGCCGCTTACACGCGCAGCCGACTGGGTTGGCGCCCAGGTCGTCGCCGAGGCGATGACCGGCGCGTGTGACATGGAGCGCGATGCGTCGCATTGGCGTGAGCGCGCCTCAGCACTGCTGGCCGCCTGCTTTCATGCTGCCGCGATCGCCGGGCTGGGAATGGGGGAGGTGCAGGGGTGGATCCTTCGCCACGACATCGCCGCGCCGCTGGCGGAGGTCGAGGCCGGAACGCTGCCGCACGACGTCCTCTACGGCCTGTCGGAGACGGCAGACCGCGAGCGCTCGGGGATCTTCTCCACCGCAGCGCGCGTGCTGCGCGCCTACCGCAACCCCGTGGCGCTGGCGAGCGCCGAGAGCCCGAACTTCAAGCCCGAGGACTTCGCGCGCTTCACCGACACCGTCTACATCTCAGCGCCCGCGCACGAGCAGGCATTGTTGGCGCCGCTGGTCGTTGGCCTGCTCACCGACATCCGCCACGCCGTCTACGAGCACCATTGGGCTAAGCCCGAGGAGCGGTGGGCGCCGACGCTGTTCATGCTCGACGAGTGCGCCAACGTGGCGCCGATTCCCGACCTGCCCGCGCTGCTGTCAGAGGCCGGAGGGCAGGGGCTACAGACG
>CAJCIJ010000200.1 GCA_903970315.1 Actinomycetota bacterium | reverse complement strand
GCTCGCGCAGGAACTCCAGCTGGTGCTCCTCGTCGAGCTCTTGGAAAATGTCGGCCTCAAGCTCCTTGTCGTGGCCCACCGCTTCCAGGATCTCCTCGCCCTCGTCGTGGGAAGCCGCCTCCACCAGGTCCGCTATCTGGGCGGGGTGAAGGCGCGTCAGCCGGCGGTGCGCCAGGCGCAGGCGCGACGTGGGCACGTGCGCCACGAACGGCTCCAGCTGTGACCAGGCGACGAAACGCTCGTGGGTCTCCTCGTGTTCGCGCATTCGCCGGGGCAACAGGCGCCGGATGCGCGCACGCATGCTTGGGTCGATGCCCGCAACGCGCCAGACGCCGTCGGCGCTTGCAAGCTCCACCTCGCGCGCGGCAACCAGACGCGCGCCGCCGACGTCGATGAGGCTGTGGCCGAGCACGTCGGCGCGCAGCAGCACCTCGCCGGCGCGCCGCTCGAAGTGGGCCAGGTTGAGCTTGGTGGTCGAAGTGCGTGCCGCCGACGGGCCCAGGGCAGCGACGCGATCTACGGGTACGAACAGTTCGCGTCCGCCTATGCGCGCCTTCAGACCGGCCACCAGCGGCAGGCCGTCCCCCATGCCCAGCCGCGCGATCACGTCTTCGACGCGTCCCAGCCGCGCTCCCCCGGAATCCAGCAGCGGACTGCCGGCCACGGATGAAAGATGCACAACGGTTTGTGCCATAGCCGCCGTTGAAGGCTAGCGGGGTGACCAGCGCCTTGATCGGCGCGCCGCCCCACGCCGCTGTTGGCGAAAGGGTCGGCGGTCACGACGGTGGCGCCGGGGTCCACGACGGCCGATGCGGGCGAAGGCGTCTTTATTGCTCCTTAGACTTGGGCTTGCCGGGAACTTATGCGCGTGCGACAGGATCCGAGCATGGACCGGGCAGCGCCCATCGACCGCTCGTGAAACCCATCCGCTCAAGCTCGCGCCCGGTCGCTGGGCTGCTTGGTGCGATGTGCGTCGCCGCGGTCGTCGCCGGCGCGCTGGAGGTGGGCCCTGCCTCCTCCCAGTCTGCCGCCACGACCCGTACCGCGACCGCCGCCGAAGGCGTGGTGCAGTCCACCGTCTCCGGCAGCGGCACGCTGCAATCGGACTCCGACATCGGCGTCAACTTCGCCACCAGTGGCACCCTGGAGGCGCTCTACGTGGGCGTGGGCGAACACGTCAGCGCCGGCGAGCTGCTCGCTGAGATCGAATCGTCAAGCGCCACGTCGGACCTGCGCACGGCCGAAATCAACCTCGAGGCGGCGCAGGCGCGCCTGGAAGCGGCCGAGGAAGGGCTCACGCCCGAGGACATAACCGAGGACAGGGTCAGCGCCGCCCAGAGCCGAGCGTCGGTGACCTCGGCCAAACGCTCGCTGCGCCAAGCCAGGGAAACGGCCAAGTCCGACAAGGTCTCCGGGCGCGCCGCGATAGCCCAGGACGAACTTGCGCTCAAAGACGACAGGGCGCAGGCAGTGCTGGGCGCCGCAAGCCAGCAACAGGCCGTCAGCGAGGACACCAGCCAGCGCACAAGCGACGAACAGGCACTCGCCGAAGCGCAAGCCCAGCTGGCCGAAGCCGATCGCGCCCTTGCCGCGGCCCAGGCACAATCGCCGCCCAACGCCAGCGCGGTCAGCGCCGCCGAAGGCAAGGTGAGCTCGGCCAGCGCCGCCGAAAAATCCGACGCCGCAAAGGTGGCCCAGGACAAGAACTCGATCTCAAGCGCTCAGAACAACCAGGCGCAGACCAAGCTCAAGGAAGAAGAGTCGATCGCCAACGCAGAAAGTCAGCTGACCACCGCCAAGGACAACCTGGCCTCGACCAAGAGCAGAGACCACGAGTCGATCCTGGCAGCCGAGGCGAGCGTGACAAGCGCCAAGCAGTCGCTGGAGTCCACTCTGGCCGCCAACAAGGCCAAGGCGGCACCGCCGACGCACGCCTCCCTGGTCAGCGACGAAACCAGCCTGCAAACGGCCGAACTGTCGCTGCAGAGCGCGCGCCTCCAGGTCGAAGACACCAAGCTGCGCTCGCCCGCAAGCGGCACCGTCGCCTCAATTGCCGACTCCGTCGGCGCGACGGTCTCCGGCAGCGGCTCATCGAGCACCAGTTCCGACGGCTCGAGCGCAAGCGGCACCGGGACGAGCACCGCAGGCACGGCCGGCTCAGGGTCCACGACGGCAGGGTCCGGCTCCAGCGCCACTGGCTCAGGCTCGAGCACGGCAGGGTCCGGCTCCAGCGCCACTGGCTCAGGGTCCAGCGCAACCGGCACCGGGTCCACCACGGCCGGGTCAAACTCGACGGGCACGGACTCAAGTGGCAGCCAATCGAGCACAAGCTCCAGCAGCTCTGATCCGTTCATCGAACTTGAGAACCTCCAGGGCTACCAGCTGGTGGTGCCGCTGAGCGAGTCGGAAATCATCAACGTCCACGTCGGCCAGCCCGCGACAGTGACAGTCGAAGCGCTGGAAGGCGCCAAGCTGGCCGCTCACGTGATCAGTGTCGCCACGCTCCCCACCAGCTCAAGCGGCGCCGTTACCTACGACGTCACGTTCCAGCTCGATCAGGTCAAGGCCGGGATGAAGCCCGGCATGAGCGCCACCGCCGAAGTCGTGGTCAAGCAGCAGGAAGGCGTCAACGTCCCCACAAGCGCGATAACAGACGACAGCGTGACGGTCATCGAAGGGCAAAAGCAGGTCCGCAGGCGCGTTGTGGAGGGCCTGGCCGGCAACAGCTCGACGATCATCGTCAGCGGTCTGAAGGCCGGTGAACGTGTGGTCCTGCCGGTCGCGCGGTCGACCACCTCCACAGCCTCCAGCCTGCTCTCGCGGCTGGGCCGATCCTCGAGCGGCACCCTCGGGGGTGGCGGGCTCGGTGGCGGCGGTTTCGCCGGTGGCGGCGGTTTCGCCGGCGGAGGCTTCCGGGGCGGCGGTTGATGGCACCCCACAGGCGCTTACGCCCTGGCCGCGGCGGCGGCGCGCCGCCAAACGCGCATCCCCGCGGCGTCCCGTTTGACGGTCCCGTGCGGCCGCGTGCACCCCGCAATCGCCCGGTTGTAAGTGGGCACGACGGCCGTCGCCGGCCCCCGGTCATCGAGGTGCACGAGGTTTCAAAGACCTTCGCGCTCGGGCAGATCAAGGTGCGGGCGCTGCGCGATGTCTCGCTGCAGATCCAACGCGGCGACTTCGTGGCGATCATGGGCAGCTCGGGCAGCGGCAAGAGCACGCTGATGAACATCCTGGGCTGCCTGGACATCCCCTCAAGCGGCCGCTACCTGATCGACGGTGTGGACGTCAGCCACCTCGACGAGGACGACCTCTCGGACCTGCGCAACCGCAAGATCGGATTTGTCTTTCAGAGCTTCAACCTGATCCCGCGCACCAGCGCACAGGCAAACGTGGAACTGCCGATGGCCTACGCCGGCCTGAGCAGGCCCGAGCGCCGGCGTCGGGCCACAGCGGCGCTCGAGGCGGTGGGCATCGGCAGGCGCGCACGCCACCAGCCCTCGGAGCTCTCCGGCGGCGAGCAGCAGCGCGTGGCCGTGGCGCGGGCAATCGTGGTGAACCCGGCCCTGATCCTCGCCGATGAGCCCACGGGCAACCTTGACTCGCACGCCACCGAGGAGATCCTGCGCATCTTCGCGCGCCTGAACACGCAGGGGCGCACGGTGGTTTTGATCACGCATGAGCCCGACGTCGCGGCGCAGGCCAAACGCGTCCTGCGCCTCTCCGACGGCCGCATTGTCGACGACAGGCGCCTGTGCGCCATCGAGGACGTCCCGCCCGTGCTGCGCCAGAAATCCGCCCATCCCACGACCGCCGCGGGCACGGTGGGGCAGTGAGCATGGTCGGCCTGGGAACGCTGCGCATCGCATGGGGCGGGATCGCGGCCAACAAGCTGCGCTCGGGACTGACCATCCTGGGCATGACCATCGGCGTGGCCTCGGTGATCATCCTGATCGCCGTCGGCAACGGCTCCTCCCAGGCGGTCCAATCGCGCATTCAGGGCCTTGGGACCAACGTGCTGCAGGTGATCGCCGGCGGCGGCTTCCGGGGCGCCGGGCGCTCCTCGGGCGCCGAATCGGTCTCCTTGACCAAGGCCGATGCCGAAGCGCTCCAGAACCCGGGGCTTGCGCCGGAGGTAAAGAGCGCGTCGCCGGTGGTGGACGCAAGCTCGGTGACGATGGTCTACGGCTCGGCGACGGTCACGCCCAGCTCATTTGTGGGCACCACGCCGTCCTACCTGCAGGCCCGCAACTACAAGGTCGCCGAAGGCTCCGCTCTGAGCTCAGAAGACGTTGGCAAGCACAGCAAGGTGATCCTGATCGGGCAGACGATCGTCGAAGAACTCGGGCTCGATGGCACAAGCCCGGTCGGCGACACCGTCAAGGTTGACGGCGCCAACTTCACGATCGCCGGCGTGCTCGCCGCCAAGGGCTCAAACGGTGCCACCAACGAAGACGACGTGGTGATCGCTCCGATCACCACCGTGCAGGACTCGCTGACCGGCTATGGGTCGATCGACTCCATCACGGTTGAGGGCAAGTCCGCATCGACCCTGTCCGAAGCCGAAGCCGAGGTCACCCAGATCATCGAGGAACGCCACAAGATCAAGGACACCTCGGAACCGGGCTTTCAGGTGCTCAATGAGGGATCGCTGCTGGAAGCATCCAACTCGACCTCGAGCGTCTTTACGACCCTGCTCGGCGAGGTCGCAGCCATCTCGCTGCTGGTGGGTGGCATCGGCGTGATGAACATCATGCTCGTGTCCGTCACCGAGCGCACGCGCGAGATCGGGATCCGCAAGGCGGTCGGTGCCCGGCGTAGCGACATCCTCACCCAGTTCCTCAGCGAGGCGCTCCTGATCTCGCTGTTCGGCGGGCTGGCGGGGGTGCTCGTGGGAATCGCAGGCAGCCAGTTCAAGATTGCCGGCGTCCAGCCCGAGGTCGCGACCTACTCCATCTTCCTCGCCTTCGGTGCAGCCGGGCTCTCGGGCCTGTTCTTCGGCACCTACCCGGCGGCGCGCGCGGCCGCGATGCGGCCCATCCAGGCGCTGCGCTTCGAGTGAGCCACCCGCGAAAGCCAGGAGTCCGTCATGCCTGATCAGCCCTATAGGAGCCCCGAGCCCGGCGACGCCGACACCGAGGAACGCGCCGC
>CAJCIJ010000199.1 GCA_903970315.1 Actinomycetota bacterium | reverse complement strand
GCGTGTGGCTGGCAAGCCGCTTCCAGCAGGCGTGGCTGACCACCGACCACGCGCTTGTGCTCGGCCTCGGCATAGCGGTGGCCGGCCCCATCGGCGATCTATTTGAGTCCTTCGTCAAGCGCCAGGCCCACGTCAAGGACTCGGGCAAGCTGATGGGACCCCACGGCGGAATCCTCGACCGCCTCGACGCCGTGTTCTTCGCCGTGGTCGTCGGGTTTTACATCTGGAACGCGTATGTGTGAGCAGGGGCGTTTGCCCAGGCTTCACGGGGCCAGCGGCGCATCTTGACCACGCGGGCGCCCGAAGCGCTCGATCATCGCCTCGACGATCTGTGGACCGGCATCCTCCTGAAGGAAGTGTGCGGCGCCCGTGCCTCGATCAACTCGTCGCAGGGGTCAAGTAGATCGCGGCTTCGCAGGCGCCGTCGGGTCCACCCTTTACCCGCCAGACTTCTGAGGCCAGCAATTCCGGAGTGAGGAACGTTCGGTCGGCCACCAGCGTGGACGTGCCGGCCTGCGTGGCGTACAGTGCGCCCCAGATTTCGGGCGACCCGGTGGGGGTGTATTCGACGGGACCTTCTTCGGGGGTCTTGACGCCGTTTTCGTCCTTCTGACCCGTCTGGTACCAGTCCAGATCATCGCTGGTTACGAATCTCGCATAGAGCTCCACTTCGTGGTTGCTTTCGTTCTCCTGGCACAGGGCTTCGAGTTCGATGCCCCCTGCGCCGCCGAGCTTTGTGAAAGTCGGGCTCGTGCTGGCCGGCTGGTCGTAGGTTAAGTCAACGACACCTGGACCCTGAGGCCCCGTTGCCCCCGTTGCCCCTGGCCGGCCGGGGATGCCCGCTGTGCCAGGGGTGCCTGGCGCGCCCGGTGTGCCAATGCTGCCCGGCCTACCTGTCGCGCCTCTTCTGCCGCTCCCCCTGAGCTTGGACAGGACGCTCGGGCTGATCTGCCTTGTCGAGTTGATCAGGTAGTGGTTGGCCGCCACCGCAGCTCCGCCCATGGAGAAGACGAGCGCGAACGTGGCGACAACGTTGGCGTAGGAGAGATGTTTGCGGATCGCTCTGAGCATGTTCGGCGGGGGCAGCGCTGTCGCTGCACAGCTTCGCCCCCTACCTCCCTTCGGTGAACTGCGCTGTGACCGCGTTGGCTGCGTGTGGCATGCCTGGACTGTACTCAGTGCGCGGACGGCTCCCAATGCCGGCGCAGCCACGTTTCCCGCCCGCTACGGCAGAGCGCATCGCTGGGGTAGCCTCCTTATCGCGTATGTCTAAGCGCCTGCTCATCCTCGGCTCCACCGGCTCGATCGGCACGCAGGCGCTGGACATCGTTTCGCGTTCGACCGAGCTGGAGGTGGTGGGGCTTTCGGCCGCCGCGTCCTGGGAGACGGTGACCGAGCAGGCGCGCCTCTACGGCGTCAAGCGAATTGCGCTGGCGGACCCAAGCGCGGCTGCGCGCGCCGCCGAGCAGTGGGTCGACGGCGAGGTCCTCAGCGGGGCCGAGGGCCTTATCGAGCTGGTGATCGGGTCCGGCGCCGACCTCGTGCTCAACGCGCTCGTCGGCTCGGCAGGGCTTGGGCCGACCGTGGCCACGTTGGGGGAGGGCATCGACCTGGCACTCGCCAACAAGGAGTCGCTGGTCGTCGGGGGTGAGCTTGTGACCGCGCTCGCCGAGGCCACCGGAGCACGCCTGATCCCCGTGGACTCCGAGCACTCGGCGATCCACCAGCTGATCGCCGTCGAGGAGTCCCACGGATCGATGCGTGCGCCGCGGACCGGGACCGTGGAGCGCCTCGTACTGACAGCGTCCGGTGGGCCGTTCCGTGGTCGCTCGGCCGCCGAACTGGCCGACGTCACGGTGGAGGAAGCGCTGGTGCACCCGACGTGGAGCATGGGCGCCAAGATCACCGTCGACTCGGCGACGCTGATGAACAAGGGCCTTGAGCTGATCGAGGCACACCACCTCTTCGGGGTCTCCTACGAGCGCATCGACGTCGTGGTGCACCCACAGTCGATCATCCACGGGATGGTCACGCTCTGCGACGGGGCGGCGCTGGCGCATATGGGCTACCCCGACATGCGCGTGCCCATCGCCTACGCCCTGCACTACCCCGACCGCGTCGATGTGCCCGTCCCCGCTCTGGACCTACCCGCCCTGGGCCAGCTCACCTTTTCAGCCGTCGACACGGAGGCTTTCCCGTGCCTGGCGCTGGCGCGCACGGCAGCGAGCGCGGGGGGGACAGCGCCGTGCATCCTGAACGCCGCCAACGAGGTCGCCGTCCACGCCTTCCTGCAGGGCCGCCTGCCGTTTCCGGGCATCCCCGCCGTGATCGAGGAAGCCCTCCAGGAGCTGGGCTCAGCGCCAGTGCACTCATTTGACTCCCTCTATGAGGCCGACCGGGAGGCGCGACGGGTGGCGGAGGAGGCCGTGCTGGCGCGGGCGTGAGCCGGCAGCCGCGTCAGCGGACGCGACGCTCGCGTGCGGCCGTCGGGCACGAAGGGCAGCTCCTCGATGCCTCGCAGGCGTGCTCGGACACCGACCAGGACAGCGCCAAGCCGATCAAGGTTGTCCGCTTGCTGTGAGTAGGAGATGTCGAGGTCGCGCGTGAACCTGGGTAGCCCCTGCAATACGACCGCCACGCCGCCCACGATCACGAAGTCGACCCCGCCATCGACGAGCGCGCGCAGCAAGGCCACCGGCTGATAGGAGCCTTCGCCCGACGGCTTGCTGGAAATCTCAGGCGGATTCGCCACGGGCCTTGGCACCCGCCTGCTGCAGCTCCATGCCCCACTGGTACATCTGTTCGAGCCGTTCCAGGCGCTCCTGTGGGGAAAGCCGCAGTTGGGCAGCGATCAACGTGTCGTCGACAGACGTCGGCGCCGGCTCGGTGCTCAAGACGAGCTTGCGGCCCAGGGCGCGCATTGTGGATTGGAGCGTGCCTATCGTCGGATTGGCTCTGGGCCGCTCGAGCTTGGCCACGGCAGCCTGGCTGATGCCCAGCCGGCGTGCCAGTTGTGACTGCGACAGCCCAGCCTGCACGCGCGCCGCGCGGATCATGGACGGGGCGGAATCCGACGTGGGGGAGCCCATAAGCTAATTATAACTCTTAGGTTATGGGTGCGGGCGCCAGCGAGCGTTCCTGCGCGGCGTGCCACCTCGGCCGCGCGGGCGCGGGCTGCCATCCGGCGGAAGCAGCTTGCGCGGCTGCCAAACTGGCTGGCAATGAGTTGGCTGCTGACATTCCTGGGCATCATCGCCCTGATCGTCATACACGAGCTTGGGCACTTCGTTGCCGCCAAGACCGTGGGAATGCGGGTGGAACGGTTCTCGCTGTTCTTCGGCCCCAGGATCGTCGGCTTTACCCGGGGCGAGACCGAATACCGGATCGGCACAATCCCGCTGGGTGGCTACGTGAAAATCGCCGGGATGGGACCGGCCGAACGAATGCCCCTCTCAGGTGGCGGCCAGGACACCGACGACCAAGCCCTGGAGGGCAACGCCCGTCATGTCTTTGAGCGCCTGCCGGCCTCTGAGCGCCCGGGCCCCGACCCCCGCGAGTACTTTGGCCAGCCGGTCTGGAAGCGGATCGTGGTGATTGCAGCCGGCCCGGCGATGAACGTGATCCTGGCCTTCGCGATCCTGTGGGGCGTATACGCCACCAACGCCGAGCGGCCG
>CAJCIJ010000198.1 GCA_903970315.1 Actinomycetota bacterium | reverse complement strand
TCCACATCAGGCCCATGTGCACCTCGGCGCGCTCGGCGAAGACACCCACCGCCGACACCGTCCCGCCGGCGCGCGCGAGCAGCAGCGCAAGCCCCAGCGCACGCGCGTCCCCGACCGCCTCCACGACGACGTCGGCGCCGCGTCCACCGGTGGCTGCCAGCACGGTCTTCAGCACGTCCTCGTCCTCCAGATGCACTGGCGTGGCCCCGAAGGAGGCAGCGACCGCCAGACGCTCGGCGACCGAGTCCACGGCGTAGATCGCAGCGGCGCCGCAGGCGCGCGCGGCCTGAACCGCGCAGAGCCCGACAGGGCCCAGGCCAAGCACGGCAACTGCATCCCCGGGTGAGACGTTGGCGCTGCTGACGGCGTGGTAACCGGTGCCCATGACGTCACCCGCAAACAGGCCCAAATCGTCGGAGACCCCTGCCGGCAACACGCGCAGCGTCATGTTGGCGTTGGGCACCAGGACCCGCTCGGCCTGGGCCCCTGGCAGGTTTCCCATGGCCTTCCCATGTCCAAAGACGCGCCGCGACGCGCAGTGCTGGTACTGGGCCTGCATGCACCAGAAGCAGGTTCCGCACGCGGTGTGAAAGCAGCTGAGCACACGGTCTCCGACCGCGACGCGCCGCACCTGCTCGCCCACCTGCTCGACGGTCCCCACCAGCTCGTGGCCGAGCACGAATCCCGCTTCCATCGCCACACGGCCGTGATAGATGTGCAGGTCAGACCCGCACACCCCCGAGGCCTCCACGCGCACGATCGCATCTTCGGCGTCTTGGAGCTCTGGCTCGGCGACGTCGTCCACGCGCACCTCGCCAGGAGCCTGGAAGGTCAGCGCTCGCATCACCGGGGAGCATATCCTGCGCTCCCTTCAGCGGGACTCAGGCGAACGCCAGGCGCGGCGGCGGTGCAATCTGCGCCGCGGGGCGGCCGAGTGCAAAGCCCTGGGCGTGGTCGACGCCGAAGTCGCGCAGCAGAGACACGGTGGGCATGTCGCCGACAAACTCGGCGATGGTCTCCGTCCCCATGCCTTGGGCGAGACCGACCAGCGCCTTGATCACGAGCTCGTCGTTTACCGATCCAGGCAGCGAGCGGACGAAATGCCCATCGATCTTCAGGTAGTCAAACGGCAGGTGCTTCAGGTAGTAGAAGGAGCCAAAGCCCGCGCCGATGTCATCGAGCGCCACGCCGCACCCGAGCGCACGCATCTCGGTACAGAACTCCTTGGCCTTGAGCATGTCAGAGATCGCTGCGGTCTCCGTGATCTCGACCACCAGGCGGGCGGGGTCCACACTGTGACGGCGCAGCTCACCGGCGATGTGGCCCAGCGTGCATGGATCCGTGGTCGACAGCGCCGAGATGTTGACGGCGACCCGGTGGGTGCCCGCCGCCAAGGCGGCTACGGCCTTGGTGAGGACCATCCGGTCCAGCGCATAGATCAGCCCGTAACGCTCGGCGGCCGGCAGGAAGTGCGCGGGCGCCAGCATACGGCCACTGGGACCATCGGCCAAGCGCACGAGAGCCTCGTAGTGGGAAACCTCACCGGAGGACAGCGAGACGATCGGCTGGTAGTGGAGGATGAGCGAGCCCTCCGCCAGCGCGCGGCGCAGGCGCACCAGGCCAAGCGGTAGGCCAGCCGGCGATGAGAGCCCCCCGAGTCCGCCGCCGTAGCGGCGCGGCTGCGGACGTTGCGCTACCGACAGCAGGAACCGGGGCTTGCCGGCAATCGTGGCGTTGCTCATGGGCGAAGATGGTCGCGCCGACCGTCGACTCCGATAGCGCCGCGGTGATTCGATGGAGCTTTCCGGGCCCGAGTCGGCAGAAAAGCTTCACCGGCGGGCACCCCTCGCCACGTACGGACGCCGCGCGCGGTCAGAGACCACCAGCAGCAGCGCAAGTACGACCAGGTTCATCACTACGGAGGAGCCACCGTAGGCGACCAGTGGCAGCGTCACGCCGGTGAGTGGGATGACCCGCGTGACGCCGCCTACGATCACGAACACCTGCATCGCCACTACACACGAGAGCCCGGTGGCCAGCAGCTTGGAGAACGAGTCGTGCGCCAGCGCGGCAGTCTTCAGGCCACGCGCCACGAAGAGCACGTAGACCAGCAGCAGAGCCGCCGAGCCGACCAGCCCCAGCTCGTCGGTGATCACGGCGTAGATCAGATCGCTTTCGGGGATCGGCAAGAGCGTGGCGCCGTGATGGGGCAGAGTCAGCAGGGAACGATCAAAGCCGGTCCCAAGAAGCCCCCCTTCCGCCTGGGCAAAGAGCGACTGGGCCAGCTGGTAGGACCCACCGCGGGCCTTGTAGAGCGCAGGGTTGAAGGGTTCTTCCCAGTCCACCAAGCGAGCGTGCACGTGACCGACGTGGGTCATCAAGAACCAGCTGCCTGCCGCGAACAGCACGAGGCCAACCAGCGGGAACGAGAGGCGGCCCGTGGCCACGTAGAGCAGCGCCAGAAAGGCCCCGAAGAACATCAGCGAGGTACCGATCTCGTTGGTCAGCAGGAGCGTCCCCATAGCCGCCCCCCAGACCACCACCATGGGGCCGAACTGCTTCATTGGCGGGATCGTGACCCCTAACACCCGCCTGCCGGCGGTCACCAGCAGCTGGCGATTCTCGTGCAGATAGCTGGCCAGAAATACGACGATTGCGATCTTGCCGAACTCGGCGGGCTGGAAGGACAGGCTGCCCACGTGGATGTCCAGGTAGGCACCGTTGACTTCCTCGCCGATGACCGGCAGTCGCGGCAGCACCGTCACTCCGATCCCGACCGCTGCGATGGTGTACCTGTAGCGCTCCAGCACGCCCAATCCGTAGCGACGCATCAGCGCGATCGTCGCCACGAACACAGCCAAGCCGACGACCATCCACTGCGCCTGCTGGCGCGCCAGGCTCGGGTTGATCCGGTAGATCATCACGATGCCTACACTCGCCAGCACCGCCGCCAGCGGCAGCAGGTACGGATCGGCGTCCGGAAGCGCAAAGCGCACGACGACATGGGCCGCAACACAGAGGCCCAGAAAGATCGCACCGTAGGTCAGCGAGACCGAGGAGATCGAGTTCAGCGTGGCGCTCGTGGCGGCGCCCGTGGTGTTGTTGTGCGCCTGGATGAAGATCGCCGTGAACCCGGCCGTGACGAGCAGGCCCGCCGGTAGGAGGCCCAGCAGCTCGCGGTTGCGGGCGCTGAGCACGGCGGCTAGGCCCGTGCGGCGCCGGTGGCAACCGCGGAGTCAAGCGCCGCGTTCACGAGCGCGTCGGCGCGGGCGTTTCGCTCCCGCGGCACTGTGCGGATGGACCACCGCTCGAACTGCGAGAGCGCTTCGTGTGTTTGGCCGTGCAGCGCGCGCATGGCCTCATGCTTGACCTTGTAGACGCCCGAAACCTGTCGAGCGATCAGCTCGGAGTCGCCGATGATCTCAACGTCACTGGCGCCCATCGCCAGCGCCCGCGACAGGCCGAGCAGCAGAGCGCGGTACTCGGCAACGTTGTTGGTGGCCTCACCCAGCAGCTCCGAGGACTCGTCGACCGTCTCCCCCTCGGGGGTCTGCACCACCGCCGCAGCAGCAGCTGGGCCTGGGTTGCCGCGCGAGCCTCCATCGACGTACAGGACGAGCTTCAGCGCCGCTCACCCGGTCCCCTGCCAGGGTGTCGCCGATCGCGGCGCACAAGAATCCGAAGCGCTGCCATGGGCGCCCGAAGCCGGGCGCGACGTGGCGCCGCTCACCCGTTGGCGGTCGCTACGGTGGACAGCTCGCCGGCCACACGCGCGCGGCGGCGGTCGCGGACCTCGCGGCGCTGATCTGCCGCATCGATCGACCCGCGGCCACGGCGATCACTTTGACGACGGTCGATGATGACAGTGACGTTGGGGTCGTCCTCGTAGTAGGCGACGAGCTGGTCGTGGAGCTCGTTCGAGGCAGTCCTGGGCACCACGCAGTAGATCATCGTCATCAGATCGTACCTAACCAGGAGGCCCCTGTCGAGAGCTTGTCGAGAGCTGTTGGCGGGCGCCCCAGGTCCAGCTACGCCGGGGGAGGCCCTCAGCTACCGACAGAGTCCGCCGCAGGCGCAGCGGTAAGCCGGCCGCGCTCGTCGATGGCGACGTTCGCAGCCAGGTCGGCGGGAGTCAGTTCATCGAGCTCTGTGCCTCGGTCGACAAGCTCGGCCACCGGGCCGTAGCCCTCGAGGTCGATCTCCCAGCGATACCAGCACAGCTCCCAAGCGGCCACCACAACCATGCGCTCGGTCGGGCGGTCGGAAACGCCCGCGCGGGCATCTGCCTCGGCGCCGGCTTCGGCGTCCCCGCGCCGTACCGTGACCCAGGGCGTCCCCAACGACCGCGCAACTCCCGCGATTCGCTGCGGCTGGTCGGTGCTGTTGAAAGCGTCAACTGCGGCCTGGATCGCTGGATCATCCCCTGGGCGGCCGTTGCGGGACAACTCGCCGAACTCGTCGAGCTCGGCGTGCATGCTCGCCGAACTCTCGGGCTGAGCGACCTCTTCGGCGAACGCGGGCAGGGCGTCGTCAAACAGCGGCGTCGGCGCGGGCACCGGGCGCGCGCGCCCATGGCGTCGACCGGGTGGCTCGTCGCCGGCGGCGACCACGGCGGCGGAGGCGTCGCGACGCCGGCGCATGAGCGCCAACAGACCGTTGCCGCGGCGCCGATGCGCCTCGTCGTCCTGGGCCTGCTGGGACTCGCCGGCGGCTCGCACCCACCCGGCATCGACGGCGCGCGGGGCGCACAGCTCACAGACCGAGTGCTCGACCCCCTGCGCCAGAAAACGGTCGGGCCGCTCGCCGCGAAGAAGCCGCCGGCCACAGATGTCGCACTCCACCTCCGGCTGGTCGGTGACTATCGCCCTCGTGGCCATCCGTTATGAGCGTACTACGCGTGCCCCCACGGCTGCGGGCGGCTGGTCGCAGCCATCGCGCCGCGCGTCTCAGTCGAACGCGTCGGCTTGCATGCGCGAGCGCAGGCGCAGGACGGCCTTGGTGTGCAGCTGGGAGACCCGCGACTCGGTTACCCCGAGCACCTCGCCGATCTCGCGCAGGGTCAAGTTCTCGTAGTAGTAGAGGCCGATTACGAGCTTCTCGCGCTCGGGCAGGCGCGCGATCGCTTCAGCCATGCGGTCCTTCAAGTCCCCGAGGTCCAGCGCCTTGGCCGGGTCCGGCGCACCTGGATCCTCCAGCGTGTCCAGCAGCGAGACCTGATCGCCGGAGGAGTCCGAGACGTTCCAGAGCTCGTCCAAGGCGGCCAGCGAAGAGTGCGAGATCGTCAGCAGAGAGTCCTGAAGTTCGTCGTTTGAGATCTCAAGCTCGGCAGCGAGCTCGTGGTCGGTCGGCGCCCGTTGCAGCCGGTTCTCGAGCTTGGCGTTGGCGCGCTCGATTTCCCGCGCGCGGGTGCGGACACTGCGCGGGACCCAGTCCATTGCGCGCAGCTCATCGATGATGGCCCCCTTGATGCGTGTGATTGCGTAGGTCTCGAACTTGATCTCGCGACCCAGGTCAAACCGCTCGATGGCCGAGATCAGCCCCACCAGCCCATAGGAGATCAGGTCGGCTTCGTCGACATGCGGTGGCAGGCTCGCGGCGATGCGTCCGCCGACGTATTTCACGAGCGGCGAGTAGGCCAGAACCAGCCGCTCTCGCGCCAGACGGTCGCCGTCGGCCTTGTAGCGGCGCCACAGATCCCGCAGCTCGATCGCTTTGACATTGGTGGTCTCCAGAATGTGCTCCTGTCGCTACCAGTCTATGCCCGCGTGAGCCATGATCGGATCGGCACGTCGATCGGGGGTGGCCGTGGCCGCCAAGCTGAGCTCGCGTCTGACACCTCTGCCCGGCGTTCCTGGACAGATCACGCTCGCGGATGACTGCGCAGGTACGCTCGCCTAAGGCGGGCCGACTCGACCCGGGTATAGAGCTGGGTGGAGGAAACACTACTGTGACCGAGCAGCTCTTGGATGCTTCGCAGGTCGGCTCCGCCATCCAGCAGATGAGTGGCGAAGCTGTGACGCAATGCGTGCGGCGAGAACGTGCCCTGCAGGTGCGCCCGGCCGAGCCACAGGGTCATCCGGCGGCGGACATCGCTGGTGGACAGCGGCCTCCCGGACTTGCTCAAAAACAGCTCCGTGCCTCCAGGCCCACGGGCCGCAAGGACGGGCCGCGACCGCTCCAGATACCGCAGCAGACACTCCAGGGCGACCTCGCCAACGGGCACCAGGCGTGTCTTTGAGCCCTTGCCGTGGACGCGCAGCTGCTCGCCGTCGGGGTCCATGTCGCCGATCCCCACGGAGGTGAGCTCCTCGGCTCGCAGGCCGCACGCATAGGCGAGCTCAAA
>CAJCIJ010000197.1 GCA_903970315.1 Actinomycetota bacterium | reverse complement strand
CGCCTTCTACCGGCACGTCGGGGGGCCAGGGGCCCCCATTGTTTTTGACGGCCGCTGGCTCCAGGCTCCCGCCGAAAACGGTGAATTCGCGGCGCTTGCGTCGTTGGTCAACCTCAAATCGCTGTTCCGGGCTCTCCTGGGCGAGAATGCACACCTCGTCCTGGTGGGGCACTCTGTGGTGGACGGTCAGCGGGTGGTGGGTGTGGCCGGTGATGCCGGCACCACCGTGTACGTGGCGACGACGGGCAAGCCCTACCCCGTCGAGGTTGTGACGCCCGGGGGCCGCGCAGTCCGTCTCACTGGATGGAACCAGTCGGTTTCACTTGCAGTCCCGCACGATCCGATTGACATCGCGGCGCTGGAACACGCTTAGCGCTTGGGTCTGCCGGGCTAGGAAATGCGCTTACGCGCTGCCGTGGGGCTCAAACCCGGCAGCGGGCGCGCCGAAGCTGGCCCCGGTTGCAGCGATCCCTCTACTGCGGGCAGACACGGCATGGCTAGCGCTTACTGGAAGACGGCAGCACTGACCCGTGGGTACTCGCCGGCGCGCGCCGGCGCCACACCGCAAGCTCGAAGGGGATCACCGACCCTGGCCCGGCTGCGCAGGATTTCGCCAGCGCTCTGGGCCCGGCTGCCACGGATCGCCCGCATGTCCGTTTGCGCCGTCGCCAGTGCTGCTGGGATCACCGCGCTTGTCATCGGCGAAGGACAGCCGGTGGCGATCGCCGGCGCAGCGGCCCTCGGGTTGGCGGGAGTGTTGGGGGGCTGGAGCATGGGCCTGGACGCCCGCCGCGCTCTCGAGCGCGCGATTGACGACCGCTCCCACGAGCTCTGGCGGGCGCTGTCGGAGCTTGAGATTGCGCAGGCCGAGACCGTCCGACGGCTGTCGATGGCAGTCGAGTTTCGCGACGAGGACACCGGCGCTCACATCGAGCGCATCGGCCGCCTGTCGGCGCTGCTGGCCGAGCACCTTGGGATGGAGCGCGCGTTCTGCACGCGGCTCAGCCATGCTGCGCCGCTGCACGACGTCGGCAAGGTGGCGATCCCCGATGCGATCCTGCTCAAACCGGGTCCGCTGACCCCCGCCGAGAGAGCCATCGTGGAGACCCACGCCGAGGAGGGCCACCGCCTCCTGTGCCGTTCCTCGTCGTCGATCCTGGACCTTGCGGCGTCGGTGGCATTAAGTCATCACGAGCGTTGGGATGGAAGTGGCTATCCCCGCGGGCTGGCGCGCGAGGAGATCCCAATAGAGGGCCGCATCGTCGCCGTCACAGACGTGTTCGACGCGCTGACAAGCGACCGCGTCTACCGCAAGGCCCACACGATCGAGCAGGCCGTGGCGCTGATGCGTGCCGAACGCGCCCGGCACTTCGACCCCGTTGTGCTCGACGCATTCCTGGAAGTGATCGGAGCCACGGGACTCGATGTGCACGGCCACCTGGCCACCACCCAGAGCGGTCTTGCCGCCGGTCTGATCGAGGTGTTCACCAAGGCACTGGAACACGGCGACGCTGAGGCCGCCGAGGGCACCGTGGCGCAGGCCCTGGAGGACGGGATCGCGCCGGAGACCCTGCATAGCGAACTCATTGCTCCCGCCCTGCGCCGCCTGGACGAGTTTTGGACGGCCGACGAAGCGGATCTCGTGGCGCCGGAGCGCGCGGCGGCGATAGTCAAGCGGACCCTGGCAACTGTCTACCGGTACATGATCAAGGGGGCCGAGCCCAGCGGCGAGCGCGTGCTTCTGGCCGGGGTGGAGGGCGAGCACCACACCCTGGTCCTTCAGATGGCGCACGACCAGCTCGCGGCGGCGGGGTTCAGGGCCACGCTCGTCACCGACCTCTCGCCGGAGCGGCTGTCGGACACGATTGGCAACCAGTCGCCGCACGTGATCATCCTGGGAGCCGGCACTCCTTCGGCCGCGCCGGTGTTTGACCGTGTCGTGGAGGCGCTCAGTCGTAGCTATCCCGATCTGCCCGTGGTGCTCGGCGGCGGTGACCAGTCGCGGCTCATAGGAGGTCCAGCGGGCGCGCCCTCCACGCCCGCTGTCGAGGAGTGCTTGAGGGTAGTTTCCGGGCTCTTTGGGACGTTGGATCGCGAGCCGCAAGCGGTCCCGGCCTGACCGCTGCAGACGCGCACCATGTGGGGCTGTCGGAGTGTCTGCATGAGCCGACGCCTATGCTCCCGGCACCGTGACGCAACAGCTTTGGACCGACGTTGACCGCTACATCTGCGATCGACTGCTCCCGGAGGACCCCGTGCTGGACTCTGTGTTGCGCGCCAGCGACGCCGCCGGCCTGCCGCCGATAGCGATCACCGCCAACCAGGGCAAGCTTCTCGATCTGCTCGTACGAGTCCACGGCGCCCGGCGCATTCTTGAGCTTGGAACCCTGGGCGCATACAGCACGATCTGGCTGGCCCGCGCGCTCCCGGCAGGGGGAGAGATCGTGACACTCGAGGCCAACCCTCATCATGCCGAGGTCGCACTCGCAAATCTCGCGGCTGCCGGTCTGACGGACGTCGTCGAGCTACGCGTCGGCGCGGCCTTGGAGACCCTTCCCGAGCTTGTCGTCGAAGGTGTGCCCTTCGACTTCATCTTCATCGACGCCGACAAGCAGAACAACCCCGGCTACCTGGAGTGGTCGCTGAAGCTCTCGCGCCCCGGAACAGTGATCGTCGCCGACAACGTCGTGCGCGGCGGCGCGATCCTTGATGCC
>CAJCIJ010000196.1 GCA_903970315.1 Actinomycetota bacterium | reverse complement strand
GGCGCTCGCGGTGCTGGCGCGCCGCTACCTGCAGAGTCCGCCGCCGGCGCAGTTCAACCTGATCGTCTCGCCGCTGGTGGAATGGGTCTGGCTGGGCGGCCTGCTCGTGCTTGCGGGCACGCTCATCTCGATGTGGCCCGCCCGGCTGCTTGGCCGCGTGCGCGCAATCGCACCGGCCGCGCTCTCGGACTCCAGTGCGCGGGGGCTTGCCCGCGCCGGAAGCTGACGGCGGTCGCGACGTGGCCGTTGTAGCGGCTCTGTGCATCCTGGCCTTGGTGTTGCTGGTGGTGGTCATCATCACCGCACCTCTGCGACGGCGCGCGTCAGCCAGCTCCCCAGCCGACCCACGTCACGGGCGCGGTGTCCGGCTGGGCAAGCGCTCGCAGGCGGCGGACAGTATCGACGCCGCGCTGGTCTTGGCCTCCGCCGACGGCGCCTCGCTTTCGGCCGCGCGCGAGGCCAAGTACCGCGAGCTGCGCGACGCCGAGCTTGACTGGCGCACGGGCAAGCTGGCCCGCGCCGACTACGACGCCATCTCTGCCACCCTGCAGCGCGAAGCGCTTGGAATACTCAACCGGATCGAGGCGATCGAGCGGGGAGCCGACCAGGTTCAGCAGGGCGCGGCGCCAGCCCAGGCGGGTGCTGCACCCGTCGGCGAGGCTGCTGCGCCCGGCTCAGATCTTCAGCAGCAGGAGCGTGTTGGCGAACAGCAGGATCGCGAAGCCAACGGTCCAGCGGTTGAGGTTGCGCTCGACCATGGACCCGCCACCGAGCGGGCCGGCGCCGCTGCCGACGCCAAAGGCGCCCGAGAGGCCCGTGTCCTTGCCGGAGTGCATGAGCACCAGCAGGACGAGCACCACAGCGATGACAATCTGAAGTAGCGAAAGCACTGTGTACACGCGCCAAGCATACCGAGCACGGGTCTCGGGCGGGGGCCGACACGCTCGCAAACGCGCACCAACAGCCTCTATAACTCTAAAGTAGAGGGTTAGGTAGAGGTCGGATTGCGCCCGTCCTGCGCCCCGCCGCGGCGCCGTTGCTAAGAACCTGTGAACGCCAGCCACCAGCGCGCAGTTGCAGCGTTACAGGATGGTAGGCTCCCCGCCGATTGGAGTAGAGCACCCACGGTCACGTCTGGGTGCTCTATTTGGCCAACCGCGGATGCTCGCGCTCTCGCGGCAGTCCCGCCCCGTAGCTCCCCTGAAACATGGACGCAATGCACGCCCATCGCATCTGCCGGCCCCGCCTGGGGTGCCCGCGCGGTACCCTGAAGGGTGCATCCCCTCTTTCCCTTAGGGACGCTTTAGTGGACCCTGGTTTGATCGCAACCGGGGCCGGCGCAACGTTTGCGCCGGACAGCTGGTCAAGCTGTGCGACCAGCGTGACGATGATCGGGTCATGACGCATACATCTTTTGACGCCGCGCCCAAGGGCGCCCGGCCGCGCCGCTGGCTGCGGCGCTTGGCGCTGTCCGCGCTGGCCGGCGGAGGGATGACCGGCGTCGGCATGGTCTGGCCTCTTGCCGGGGGCCTGCCCGGCGGCGGAGTCGCCGATGCCTTCGCGCCCAAGCCCACGCTTGCGCCGCCCACCGCCACGCCCAGTGCCCCGCCCAGCTCGACGGTGAGCACCAGCGCCACGGAAACGAGCTCGGCGTCGTCAACTGCCGCGGCCGAAACCACGAGCTCGTCTTCGCCCGCGACCACGACCACCCAGTCCACCAGCGCCACCGGCACAGCCGGTCACCGCGCAGGCGCGCCCACCAAGCACACCGCCGTCTCGCTGCCTCAGGTTGCCGCCCAGGAAAGCCAGTCCTTGACGGGCAACGGCGGCACAGCCGCCACGGGCGCCACCGGGCAGTCCACCAACTCGGGCGCCGGCACCCCGGCAAACGTTCCCAGCAACGTCGCCGGGGCACCACAATCGGTCGCAAGCCACGCCGGCGCGCTGGCGGCCTTGACGAGCGGCCTGACCGTCTCGGCGCAGGCGCTTGACCTCTTCTACCAGGTGCCCCCGTTCCTGCTGCCCGTCTACCAGGCCGCCGGGATTCAGTACGGGGTTCCTTGGGAGGTGCTCGCCGCCATCAACGAAGTCGAGACCGACTACGGCAACGACCTGAACGTCTCCACCGCCGGCGCGGTGGGCTGGATGCAGTTCATGCCCGAAACCTGGCTGCAGTACGGAGTCGACGCGTTGGACGCCGGCTATGCCGATCCCTACAACCCCGTCGACGCCATCTTCGCCGCCGCCCGTTACCTGGCCGCGGCCGGTGCCGCCACCGATGTCCGCTCGGCGATCTTCTCCTACAACCACTCCAACGAATACGTCGAATCGGTGCTCTTGCGGGCGCGCCTTCTGGCCAGCTATCCGCCGGCCACCATCGCCACGCTCACGGGCCTGAGCGAGGGCCGTCCGCCCGTCACAGGCGCACGCGTCGTCGCCGGCTCGGTCGACCTGGCTGCGTTCGCCGGCTCGCCCAGCAGCGCAACGGGCAACGCCGTCCTGGCGCCCACTCCCGCGGCTGCCGCCAAGTCTGCCGGCGTGGCGTCGAAGACCGACAAGGCTCACGCCGCAAGGCGCGCCTCGCACGTCGCCGCCAAACCGAAGAGCCCCGTGCCCCCCTCCGACCAGTTCGTGACCCTCCAAGGCGCGGCCTCAGAACCCGTCGTAGCCGCCCAGGACGGACGCGTGGTGGCTTTGGGGCACTCACGTAAGCTCGGCAACTACCTGGCCATCGAAGACGCCTACGGCGACGTTTACAGCTACGCCGGGCTGGCCAGCTTGGCCACGCGCTACCGCTTGGCCACCGCCGGCTCCGCCAGTGTGCCCACCACCACTGCCGCTGCCGCCCACACCGCCAACGGCGCCGCGCCCAAGCGCGCCGCCACCGCGGGGTCCCAGCCGCCCGTGACCCTGAGCGTGAGCGCCGCCAAGGCGCTTGCCACCGAGCTCTCGGCGCCGACCGGCGAAGAACTGGCCGGGGAATCCACGAGCGCCGGCAAGGTGGTCATGTTTGCGCGGCCCAACAACCCCGAAGCCAGGATCGCAGCCGCCCGTCTGAACGCACGCGACTCTCACGGCAAGCTCCCCAAGGGATGGGGCGCCCTGCGCGTCGGTGCTGTGGTCTCCCAGGGCGCCACCCTGGGCAGCCTGGCCGTCTCCGGTCGTGCCCACCTCGGCGTGATGCGGTTTGCAGTGCGCCCGGCCGGCGACAGCTCTGCTGTCAACCCCGGCCCGATCCTCCAGAACTGGAGCCAGCTCCAACACGCGCTGCACCCCAAGGGCGCGCCCAGCGGCGCCACGCTGGTGGGAGCCACCGCCGATGACGTCTTCCTGCTCTCAAAGCCCGAACTGGAGCGCGCCGTGCTCGCCGATCCCAGCATCGAGCTGCCGGCCTGCGGGCGCCACGAAGTGGCCTCCGGCCACGTCGACAGTCGCGTGCTCGCAGCCCTTCTGTTCCTTTCGCGAAACGGCCTCTCGCCGACGGTTGACAGCCTCCGCTGCGCGCGGCAGTCCTTCGCCGACAAGGCTGCTCACGCCTCGATTGCGGCCGGCGACGCAGTGGACATCTCGGCTATCAACGGTGTGCCGGTCGCCGGGCATCAGGGGGCTGGCACGATCACCGATCTGGCTGTCCGCACGCTGCTCACCCTCCAGGGCCAGTACGCGCCGCGCTCGATTGTCAGCCTCATGCACTACCCCGGCTCGCCCACCACGCGCGCGGTGGCGACCCACGCAGCCTACGTCGAGGTGACCTTCACGGCAGCCGGCCGGCCCGGCGCTTTGGGGACCGTATCCTCGGCTGCGCACTCCGCCGGGCCCGGCGCCACTGCGCCATCTCCCTTTACGGTCGGCTCCGGCGTGACCACCGCCGGCGGCGATAGCCAGTTGAGCGCCGGCCAGTGGAACTCGCTGCTGGCGCGCATCGGCGGTCTGGAGCAGCCCAAGGTGCCCACCAAGCCAAGCTCCGCAGCGATCCGCGACCCCAAGTCAACCGGCCCCAAGTCAACCGGCCGCTAGCAATTCGAGGGCGACCGGCCGCGCGCGCTGCGACCGGCCGCTAGCAAGTCCAGAGCCGCCGGCCGCTCGGGCGGCTCGCTACCCCGCAGGCGAGATCTTGGCGCCGCCGACCTTGACCAGGTTGGACTTGGCCCCGCCTGCCGCCTTGAGGATCGCCAGGATGTCGCCCTCACAGCCTTCCATGGCGCTGCGGTACTGCGGCGACTTGGTGTTGATGCCGTTGGTCGTGAACACTTCGCCGGTGCCTGAGAAGTTGGGTGGCTGTATGGCCACGCCGTGGGCGCGCACGCAGTGGGCGAGGGTCTCGATCGCGACAACCTCGGCGTGGGAGTACTTGCTCGCGATCGGCCCCGTCGGTTCTTCGGCGCTGCTCGCAGATTTGGTGGTCGACTGCTGAGCGACGGCACTTGAGGCCGTCCGTGCTGTGCTCGTCGATGACGACGACGTGGCAGCGGCAGCGGTTGACGCCGCCGGGGACGTCGACGTTTCCGTGGAGCCGGTGGTGGTCGAGCTGGTCACGGCCGCTGTGCCCGACGACGAGCTTCCGCACGCCGCAAGTGCGGCGGCTGCCGCGAGTACCGACAGCGCCAGCGCGCCGACGGTGGTGGGGTGACGATGTGTTGACAAACCTCTCCTCCTCCTGATCTTGGTCTCGGGAGCCTAGCGGCCCCGTGGTGGCGCGGCCGCACCGTGCGGCCGCGGCCAACGCGCTATTTCGCCGGCTGTCCCACCGCTCCTGGTCGGTAGATGCCGCTAAGTAGGGGCCGGCATTTCATATCGGCCTGCATGAACGTCGAGCTCTGGCGGTTGATCCCCTTGGTGCTGAACACCGGCCCGGTGCCGGAGGTGTTGGGTGCCGCCAGGTTGACACCGTGTTCGCGCATGCATGCCGCGAACTTGATCAGGCCGGCCTGGTAGGCAGGGCTGCGGACGCCGCCGGGTCCGGCGCCCCCGCGGAAGAAGCCGGCGCGGCCGGCGCCGCATTTCTGCAGTGCCGCCCGCAGCTTGGCTCGTTCGGTGGTGGCGCCGGCGCCTGGGCCAAAGCCGAAGAAGTGGCGGCCGGTCGCTCCGGTCGCGCCCGTGGGCCCCCCACCGGGTGTGAACGTGGGCAGCACCACGCCGTTCTTCTGAAGGCATGCGCGCAGCCCCGAAGCGCGAGCCGAGAATCGTCCAAATGCGCCGGACGCGCCGGTGGGACCGCCGCGGAAGCCGAACCCCCCGGCATTTCCGGGTGCGCCCGGTGGCACCCCAGGCGGGCCCGAAGCGCCCTGGGCAGGGCGGCCTTCGGTCCCCGACACGCTCGCGGCCTTGGAAGCGCTGGCCGTGGAGCTTGAGCCACTGGATGAACCGCCGCACGCGGCCAGGGCCAGGCCGGTTGCGAGCACGAGTGTCACCGCGAGCGCTGTGCGGCGACGATGGGTCTGCGTTGACATTGATCTCCTTTGAGTGATGTTGAGATGAGTTCTAGCCGCCGCCGAACAGCGGTGGACTGGCCGACGACGCCGCACTGCCGACGCGGATCGATTCCGCATCGATGGCGCCGTTGGCTCCGGTTGTGCCCGTGGCCACCACGGTTTCGCCGGGGTGGATGGCCCTGACCTTGGCCTTGACCGTCTTGGTGACCGCGGCGCCGGGCGCCGCGTCGACCTTGACCGTGTTGCCTTCGGCGGTCAGCACGTAGAGCGTGTTGCCTTCGATGAACGACACTTCACCGTCGGCGGTTGCGCCGGCGCCGAACAGGCCGGCGGCCCGCCCGGCAAATCCACCGGCAGCCCCGGTTGAACCGGACGCGCCCGAGCGCAGGCCGGCAAACCTCGCTGCCAGGCTGGAGGCGCTCGTGCCGGTCCCAGAGGAGCTCTGGCCCTTCTCGACCAGCACTCCCACGATGAACCCGCAAGCTGCCATCAGTACCGCCAGCAGCGCGACCGGAAGTGGGGCGAGCAGCCGGCGCCGCGGGCGCGGCGGCAGTTCGTCGTCGTCGAAGTCGTCGTAGTTCGGGTCGTCATCGGCGGGCCCGTACGGGCCGCTGGGCGGTGCCTGCACGGCGGCGTGTTCCTCGGTGTCGGGCTCGGCCGGCGCGGCGGGCTCGGGGCCCCCCCTGGGCTCGGGCTCCGGCTCGGGGCTGCTATGC
>CAJCIJ010000195.1 GCA_903970315.1 Actinomycetota bacterium | reverse complement strand
CGTACCCGACAGGCCCGCTCCGGAACCCGCGGCGGCGTCCCGGTGGGCGATCACCACGACGGCGCTCTGGCTGGTGGTCCCGGGTCGCGACGCAACAACGGTCTCCAGGGTCCGCTTGCCCAGCACCGTCTGCCCCGACGTGCGATAGGTCAGCACATGAAAGCCACCTGCGCTCGATGGGCCCAGCGCCTGGATGGTGCCGGCGATCGTCTGCGCCAGGCCGTCGTCGCCAGGGCTCCCGGGCGCGCGGTCGGGGAACTCGGCCGCCAGCGAATGCAACTCGGACATCGACCAGGCACCTTCAAACGCGTTCGGTGCCAGGGTCGTGCTCAGTGGTGGCGTGCGGTCGGTGAGCGACAGGGCCGCCAAGGCCAGGGCGGCCAGGGCGGGCAACCATGCCGCGCGGTACAGGCGTGCGTTCAGCAGGGCAGGCAAGTGCAGCCCACCTTAACGGGCAGGGCCAGGGGGTTGGTGCGCTTCGAAAACCGGTGGCACGCGCGCGCGCGCGTGCCACGCCATCTGGAACACACCCGACCCCGGCCGCGCCGCAGGCCAAACGCGCCTGCTCGGGAGCCACGGTGCCCGCGAAGACCAAGCCGGCGGCTCCGAGGCCGGGCGCCTATAGTCCGTCCGTGCTCCAGCCAGTCACCGTAGGTACCAAGCCGCTCGCCGACTACACGCACATCTGCGGCAAGGAGATGATCGAGGACATCCGCCGGCTGGCGGAGCCGCTGCGTGGCTTGAAGGTCGTGCACGTCTCAGCGACAGCGTTCGGCGGCGGCGTGTCGGAGATCCTGTACACGCTCGTGCCTCTGATGCGCGACGTGGGACTCGACTGCGAGTGGCAGGTCATCTACGGCCGCGAGGAGTTCTTCAATGCCACCAAGGTCCTGCACAACGCGCTCCAGGGGGCCTCGGCGGACCTCAGCCAGGATCAGTGGAACGTTTGGTGGCGCTACAACGAGATGAACGCCCGCGAGCTACCCGACGGCTGGGACATCTGCCTGGTCCACGACCCTCAGCCTGCCGCCCTGTTCGCGCTCGCGCCTCAGAAGTCCCGTGGCTGGATCTGGCGCTGCCACATCGATCTGTCCACACCCAACCCCGACACGCTCGCCCAGTTTCTGCCCCAGGTGCAGGACTATCCCCAGACCGTCTTCCACCTTCCGCAGTTCGTGCCCGACGGCATGCACGGCACCGTCAACGTCGTGCCGCCCGCAATCGACCCGCTGGCGCCCAAGAACATGGCACTGTCGGCCGAGGAAGCGGCCTATGTTTGCGCCCAGCTGGGGATCGATCCCGAGCGACCGCTGCTGTGCCAGGTCTCGCGCTTTGACCCCTGGAAGGACCCCCTGGGTGTCATCGACGCCTACCGGACCGTGAAGGCCTCCCACCCCGGGGTGCAGCTGGCACTGGTGGGGTCCATGGCCAGCGACGATCCAGAGGGGTGGGACTTCTTCAACGCCACCACAGCTCACGCCGAAGAAGACCCGGACATCCACATCCTGACCAACTTCAACAATGTCGGTGCCGTCGAGGTCAACGCCTTTCAGACGCACTCCGACGTGGTGATCCAGAAGTCCACCCGCGAGGGGTTCGGATTGACCGTCTCTGAGGCGATCTGGAAGGCGCGTCCCGTGGTCGCCGGCAACGTCGGCGGCATTGGGCTGCAGATCGACGACGGCGTCACGGGCTTCCTGGTCTCAAGCGTGCAGGAATGCGCCGACCGGTGTGCGGAGTTGCTCGCCGATCCGACGTTGGGGGTGCAGGTGGGCAAACGCGGCAAGGAGTACGTGCGAAGCCATTTCCTCACGCCCCGCTACCTGCGTGACTATCTGCGCATCTTTGGAGAGATGGGCCTCTAGCCGGGAGGCCTACCGGCAACCGTGCCAAGCTCCAGCTCAAACGCGACCTCCCCGCTGGTGCTGGTCTCCCACCGCGGGCCAGTCACGTTCGACGACGAAGGCAACGCGCAGCGCGGCTCCGGTGGCCTGGTGACCGCGCTGGCCGGTTTGGCCTCCCATCGCGAGGCGCTGTGGGTGGCATCGGCGATGACCGATCAGGACGCCCAGGTCGCGCGCGCGCACTCAGGTCGCGCTTTCACCGTCCATTCCCCCGCAGGGGGCGAATACAACCTCCGCCTCGTCGTCTCGGACCCGGTCGCCTACGACCGCTTCTACAACGTCTTTGCCAACCCCATGCTGTGGTTCATCCAGCACTACCTCTGGGACCTCTCCAACGCTCCGGATATCCGCCGTGAGGAGATCGAGGCGTTTGAGTTCGGCTACAACGTCGTCAACGAGGACCTCGCACGAGCCGTCGTCGAGGAGCCCAAGGACGACCCCGAGCCGGTGGTGATGGTCCACGACTACCACCTCTACACACTCCCGGACCTGGTCCGCCGTGCCCGGCCGGACGTATTTCTGCACCACTTCATCCACATCCCCTGGACCCAGCCGGACTCCTGGCGCGTGCTGCCGTCGCGGATCCGTCAGGAGATATTCGCGGGACTGCTCGCCAACGACATCATCGGCTTCCACACCAAGCCCTACAGGCACAACTTCCTGCAGTGCTGCCGGGACCTCATGGACCTCGACGTGGACTTCGGCCGCGGAATCGTGCACTACGGCGAGCGCGAGGTCTGGGTGCGCTCGTACCCGCTGCCCATCGACCACGAGGCCGCGCGAAGGCTGGCCCGCAGCCCCAGAGTCAAAGCGTTCGAGGAAGAGCTGCTGCGACGCCGGCGCGACTTTCTGATCCTGCGCGTCGACCGTGCAGACCTCTCCAAGAACGTGCTGCGGGGATTCTCGGCGTTTGATCTGTTCTTGGAGCAGCACCCCGAGTTCCGTGAGCGCGTGACATTCGTGGCGCAGCTGATGCCGTCGCGTACCGACGTTCCGGAGTACGCGGAGTATCTGGAGCGCATCGAGGCGCTTGTGGCCGTGGTCAACCACAGGCACGGCACCCCCGACTGGATGCCCATCCAGCTCAAGCTACGCGACGACCTCGAGGAGGCAGTGGCGGCCTACAAGCATTACGACGTGCTCCTGGTCAATGCCATGTTCGACGGCATGAACCTGGTCGCCAAGGAGGGACCGATCATCAACCAGCGCCACGGCGTGTCCATCCTGTCCGAGAACACCGGCGCGCACGAGGAGCTCGGCGACTACGCGCTCTCGGTCAACCCTTTCGACATCCAGGAGCTCGC
>CAJCIJ010000194.1 GCA_903970315.1 Actinomycetota bacterium | reverse complement strand
GTCGCTCGATTCGTCGCTCGAGCCGGCGTCCGGCTGCGCGCCGTTGCGGACCGTCACGCCGGACACCGTCAGGCTCTCGCCGCTCTGCACCGCGAAGGCGCGGTCGATGTGGTTGGCGTCGATGGTCGTGCTCGATGCGCCGGCGCCGGTGAGCGTGATCGCGGTCGAGGCGCCCTTGATGTCGAGATCGCCGTTGGCCGGTTCGTCGTCATCGGTGGACGGAATCGTCAGCTTGTAGTCGCCCGCTGGCAGCGTGATCGTGCTGACGCCGCCAGTGTTGTCAGCTGCCTGCACCGCTGCGCGCAGTGTGCAGCTGCCGCCGTGCGTGGAGACGCACGCGGTGCCCGCCGGATTGCTCAGCGGTGCGTCCGTTGTGTCGGTCACTGTGTATTCGGCCGGGGTGGCGGGGCCAGCGCTAGCGGCGCCGGCGAACGCAAGCGCGCCGACTAGGCCGAGTGCCAGGGCTATCAGCAGCCGCCGCGCATCGTTGAGATGGGCAGGACTGTGGGGCACTGACGGACTCAATCGCATTCGGTCTCCTGTTCAGGCGGAAATGGGGTTGCGGCACCGTGCGTTATCCACAGGGCCGTCTACTACCGTCGCGGCTTGGGAGCGCCTTGCGTATCCCCGCAATGAACGATCTTTGACTGCGGCCACCCGCCGTGGACCTACGCGCGGGCTGTCGTGCTGGGCCCGGTGGCCGCCTGCCGTATCCTGGTGAGAGCGTGCGCGCGATGCTCCAGCGGGCTAGTTTCAGAGGCTGTCTGTGCCTGTGGTCCGCGCTGGCGACCCGGGGGTCTCCTTGAGCGCTGAGCGCACCCTGCAAGCGGGCACCGCTGAGCCGACTCTGCAAGCGGGCACCGAAGTCTCGCTGGCGATCGGTGGGATGACCTGCGGTGCCTGTGTCGCCCGTGTCGAGCGCGCCTTGAACTCCGTCGACGGCGTCGTTGCCCACGTCAACCTTGCCGCCGAACGGGCGACGGTGCAGGTCGGGTACGAGCTGCCTGTGCGGCGGCTGCTTGAACCGGTTGCGTCGGCGGGCTATGAGCCCGAGCTGCTCGACCACGGTCAGGCGAGCGCGCCGGTGCAGGTGGGCGAGCTCGAACAACGGGTGCGCTCCCTGCGCCGCCGACTGATTGTGGCCGCGGTGCTTTTCATGCCCCTGTGCGACGCGTCGCTCGCGTTCTCGGTCTATCCGGCGCTGCGCTTCGGCGGCTGGCAGTGGTTGATGGTGGCGCTGGCCGCACCCGTGGTCACCTGGGCCGCGTGGCCCTTCTACGAGGCCGCTGTGCGACACGCTCGCCACGGCACAGCGACGATGGACACGCTCGTGTCGATGGGCATCCTGGCAGCAACGGGGTGGTCGATCTACTCCATGTTCTTCGTCGCTGCCAGCACGCGGAGCTCGCTGCTGCTGGGCCTGGCGCACAGCTCCGGCGGGGACATCTACCTCGACGTCCCTGCCGGGGTGACGACGTTTTTGCTCGCCGGCCGTTACTTCGAGGCTTGGTCTCGGCGGCGCAGTGGACGGGCGCTGGCCGCGCTGGCGGCAGTCGGGGCTCGCGACGCGTCGGTCCTGGACGCCAGTGGCAGGGAGCAGCTGCGGGCCGTCGGCAGCCTCGTGGTGGGCGAGCGGTTCGTGGTCCGTCCTGGTGAGACCGTGGCGACCGACGGCAGAGTCCTCCGTGGAGAGGCCGCAGTCGACCGTAGCGTGATGACCGGCGAGTCGATCCCAGTCGAGGTGGCCCCCGGAGACGCGGTACTGGGGGGGACCGTCTCACTTACCGGACGGCTTGTCGTGGAGGTGACCAGCGTTGGGGGCGACACGCAACTGGGACACATGATGCGGCTTGTAGAACACGCCCAGAACGAGAAGGCCGCGGTCCAGCAGCTCGCCGACCGCGTCTCCGGCGTCTTTGTACCTGTGGTGGCTCTCGTTGCCTTGGGGACTCTGGTCGTCTGGTGGCTGACCGGCAATCCCGCAGCCGCGGCGTTCAACGCGGCGGTCTCGGTCCTGATCATTGCCTGCCCATGCGCTCTGGGTCTGGCGACCCCTGCAGCACTGCTCGTGGCGTCGTGGTCGGGCGCGCGTATGGGCATCTTCTTCAAGGACTACCGCGCACTGGAGGCCTCAAAGGCCATAGACACCGTCGTCTTTGACAAAACCGGGACTCTTACCGAGGGCCAGATGGCGCTTGAATCCGTGGAGGTCTTCGATGGCGCCGATCGGCGCTCGGTGCTGCGCCTGGCCGGTGTCGTGGAGGCGGCATCCGAGCACCCCGTGGCGCGGGCGATCGCCGCCGAGGCCCGGCACACCCTTGGCGATCTGCCGGAGGTGGAGGCCTTTGTGGCGCTGACCGGGCTGGGCGCGCGCGGCACCGTCGATGGACACGACGTGTACGTAGGCCGGCTCTCAGCCGAGGATCGCGCCGGCGGCGCCGACGCGTTAGCACCGGCGCTGGTGCAGCGCTGTGAGGAGTGGGAGCGGATGGGCCGCACGGTGGTCGTCGTTCGCCGCGACCACGTAGTGATAGCGGCGCTCGCGCTGGCCGATGCCATCCGTCCCTCGGCTGCCGGCGCCGTAAGAGAGTTGCAGGCGCTCGGCTTGCGGTGCGTCCTTTTGACCGGCGACAACGAGCAGACCGCCGCCGCTGTTGGCGCCGCGGTGGCAATCAGTGAGGTGCTGGCCGAAGCGCTGCCAACCGAGAAGGTCGCGATCGTGCGCGGCATGCAACAGCAGGGGCGGCGCGTGGCGATGGTGGGCGACGGCGTCAACGACGCGCCCGTTCTGGCCGCCGCCGACCTGGGCCTGGCGG
>CAJCIJ010000193.1 GCA_903970315.1 Actinomycetota bacterium | reverse complement strand
TCGTCGACGAAGCCACGCGGCATGCCCTCGCCGAGCTCTACCTGCCGCACTGGCGCGCCTACATGGATCACACCGGCGGCTCGCAGATGCTCGCCGAACCCGGATCCGCCGAGCCCCGTCGGGTTGCCGCCGTGGGCGCCGCCCATGCCTTTGCGCAGAACCTCAACGAGGTGCCCCTGCACCTGGTCGTGTTTGTCGCCACCGGCGATCTGGCCATCACCGACGCCGAGCTTGACCGGCCCAGCGTGGTCGGCGGCGCCTCCGTCTACCCCTTCGTGCAGAACCTGCTGTTGGGCCTTCGCGCCGAGGGGCTGGGCGCCGCGCTGACCACGCTGCTTGCGCCCGCCGAGCCGGAGGTCAAAGAGCTGCTGGCGGTGCCCGACGGGCTTGCCCTGGCCGCGTATGTGCTCGTCGGCGCACGCGCCAACCCCTGGCCCAAGCGCCTCTCACGCCGGCCAGTTCAGGAGTTCGCGTTCTCTGACCGCTACGGCGAGCCTGCGGCTCCAGCGGCCGGCGACTGACCGTCGGCCGCCGACGCCTCAGCGGGCCCCGACTGACCGTCGGCCTCTGCCAGCAGCGCGTTCAGCTCGGCAAGCTCTGCCGGGTCGATCGAGTAGGTGTACTCGGCCGACGGGAAGCGCCTGGCCCGGACGTCCGCCGCGTAGCTGTCAAGCGCCCGCAGGATCTGTGGGCGAAGCTCGGCGTAGCGCTTGACAAACCGCGGCGAGCCCCACTCGTAAAGGCCCAGCAGGTCATGCCACACCAGCACCTGTCCGTCGGTCGACGCGCCCGCCCCTATTCCAATCACGGGGATCTGCAGCCGCGCCATCGCAACCTCTGCCACCGGCGCCGGGATCGCCTCGAAGACCAGCAGGCAACAGCCCGCCTCCTGGAGCGCCACCGCGTCGGCGATCACCTGCTGCGCGCGCTCCGCCGTACGTGCCTGGGCCTTGAAGCCGCCCAGCGCCGTTGCCGTCTGCGGGGTCAGGCCCACGTGACCCACCACGGGGATGCCCGTCGCTGCGATCGAACGTGCGCGCTCGATCATCACGCCGCCACCCTCAAGCTTGATCGCGTCGCAGCCGCCCTCCTTGACGAACCGCTGCGCCGTTGCAATCGCCTGCTCGTTTGACACCTCATAGGAGCCAAACGGCAGGTCGCCAACCAGCAGCGGGCGCTTCATGCCTCGCCGCACCGCCTTGACAAGGACCAGCAACTCATCAACCGTCACGGGAACCGTGGAGTCGTAGCCCAGCACCGTCATCGCCGCCGTGTCGCCCACCAGCACCAGATCCACGCCCGCCTCCTCGACGATGCGGGCGCTGGGGAAGTCGTAACACGTCACCATCACCAGCGGTTCTCCCCGGCGTTTGCGCTCCGCAAGCGACGGGATGCTCACCGGCAGGCGATCCACCGTGGTGGTGTCCTGCGACTGCGCCGACCGGGCTGCGCCGGCGGTCGATGAGGTTGTCGGTGTCGTGGACATTGCTGCCTCCTTGCGTTGTCAGGTGGGTGCGGCCGTGGCGCGGGAACTCAGTGGGAGTGGGGCGGTGGTGCCGGGCGCCGCTAGGCCAGCAGTGCCGCCACCTCTGCGTCGACGTTGACGATCGTGTTGGCAGCGTCCACGTGGACCACGCGCGGCTCATATGTCGCCAGCTCGTCACGGTCGTACTGGGCGTAGGAGATGACAATCACCGTGTCGCCGCGCTGCACCAGCCGCGCCGCTGCGCCATTGACCTTGATCTCGCCCGAACCGCGCTGCCCAGCGATCGTGTACGTCTCAAAGCGGGCGCCGTTGTTGATGTCAACGACGTGGACCTGCTCATGCTCGAGGATGTCCCCCGCCTCCAGGAGGTCGGGATCCACCGTGATCGAGCCCACGTAGTTCAGGTCACAGTCGGTCACCGTGGCGCGGTGGATCTTTGACTTCAACATCACGCGCTGCATAGTTCGGTCTCCCTTCCTGTCGCGTGCGTCGAGCGCAGCGCATCTGCGGGTTGGATGGTTGCGTTGTCGATCAGGCGCGTCTGGCCCAGGCGGGCGGCCACCACCAGCAGCCCCCCGCGGTCAAGCGCCTGTAGGGGCTCCAGGGTGTCCTCGTCCACGAGCTCCAGGTACTCCGGTACCACGTCGAACTCCGCCATCGCCGCACGGGCGCTGTCCAGCAGCTGTGCGGGGTCAGAGACGCCGCCCGTCGCGCGTGCCTGCGCCGCCGCCAGCCCACGGTGCAGCGCCACCGCGCGGAGGCGCTCCGACGGGCTCAAGCGGGCGTTGCGTGACGACAGCGCCAGGCCGTCCGCCTCGCGCACCGTCTCGCACGTCGCGATCTGCACCGCCAAGTTCAGGTCGCGCACAAGCCTGCGAATGACCACCACCTGCTGGGCGTCCTTCTGGCCGAAGTACGCGATGTCCGGAGCCGCGATGTTCAGCAGCTTCAGAACCACCGTGGCGACGCCAGTGAAGTGACCCGCGCCGCGCACCTCACCCTCCAAGGCCTCGGTGACAGCTCCCACGTGAACCGATGTGGTGTGGCCCTGGGGGTAGATCTCGGCGACCGCCGGGGCGAACAGGAGCGCCGCGCCCGCGCCGCCCGCAAGCTCGGCGTCACGGCTCTCTGAGCGGGGATAGGCATCCAGGTCGGACTGCTCGTCGAACTGCGTGGGGTTGACGAAAACCGACACCACCACCACGTCGCACTCCTGGCGGGCACGGGCGATCAGTGAGAGGTGGCCGTCGTGCAGGGCGCCCATCGTCGGTACCAGGCCAATCGTCTTGCCGGCGCGCCGGGCCGGGAGCAGCGCCGCGCGCAGGGCATCGACCGTCCGGAGAATCGTGACCGCTTCCGTGGGCGCACGCAAGCCGCCCGCACGGTCTGTCGCGGGTTCCGATCCAGTTCCTCGGTGGGATACCGGTCGTAGCATCAAGGGGGTCCTCAGTCGGTCCATCCCGGTTTACACCGGTGACAGCCAAGACAGACATTACCATCCCGCGCAAGTGCTCCAGCCCGGCCAAGCCCCCGTACAGTCGGCTTCCGAGCGTCGCGAGGCGCTCAAATCGGTATGGGCTGCGGCGCGGGTGTGTGTGCGCTGCCCGGAACTCGCCAGCGCGCGCGCCCACGTCGTCTTTGGCGCCGGCAACGCCGACGCCGACCTGATGTTCGTGGGCGAGGCGCCCGGGGCAAACGAGGACGCGCAGGGGCTGCCCTTCGTTGGCCACGCCGGCAAGCTGCTTGACCGCCTGCTCGATGAGATCGGCCTCGCTCGTGGCGATGTGTTCATCGCCAACACACTCAAATGCCGGCCGCCGGGCAATCGCGACCCCCAGCCGATCGAGATCGAGAACTGCCGCGAGTATCTCTACCGACAGGTCGAGTTGATCGAGCCCTCCGTTATCTGCACTCTGGGCAACTTCGCCACCAAGCTCTTGCGTGACGACCCCACCGGGATCTCTCGCGTTCACGGGCGCCCCGAGGTGTTGACGCTGGGTTCCCGGGCCGTGCGCCTCTATCCGCTTTATCACCCCGCCGCGGCGCTCCGCGCCGGCGCCGTACTTGAGGCCCTGCGCGCCGACTTCGCGCGTATCCCCGACCTGGTGGCCATGCCCGCGCCGCCACAGCCACCGAGGTGACCACCGTCCCGCTCGGGGCTAGAGTGCTTGGATGTATCTCGCCGCCATGACCAGTCGTCCCGCGACCTCAGCCGACACGGCCTCCGTGTTCGATACAGCCTCGGCGTCGGAGACAGAGGCGGTGGGGGGGCGTATCGCGCTGACGCTGCAAGCCGGCGACCTCGTGCTGCTGCGCGGTGAGCTCGGGGCGGGCAAGACAACGCTGGCGCGTGGCATCGCGCGCGCGCTTGGGGTCAGCGGGCCCGTTGTAAGTCCCACCTTCACCATCGGTCACCGCTACGTCGGCACCGCCTCGGTGATCTCGCACCTGGACCTCTACCGGATCGCCGAGTTCGGCGCCGAGGAGCCCGGCCTGTTGGACGACTACATCGACGGCGGCGAGATCGCCCTGGTCGAGTGGCCCGAGGGTGCCGCCGCCGAGCTGCCACAGGCGACTCTGGCGGTGACCATCCGACACGCCGGAGGTGACATGCGC
>CAJCIJ010000192.1 GCA_903970315.1 Actinomycetota bacterium | reverse complement strand
GCACCGACGAATGGGGCGGCAGAGACACTCAATCTCTCGCTGCCCTACGTCGTCAACTTCACGTTGGAGGGCGTCAGCGACTTGCTCTTCCACCGCTACAACTGCGAGGAAGTGGAGTCCAAGGGTAAGGCTGCCAAGGGCAGCAAGGCCAAGAAAACGGACAACGTCGAAAGTTACGTCTGGCGCGACTCGGATGGCAAGGTCTGCATCCCCGGCGAATATGTTCGCCAGTCGATGATCCACGCCGCCAAGTACATTCAGGATCCGCGCTCGCCGCGCAAGAGCGCCATGGATTTGTTCAAGGCGGCACTCGTCAGCTTGACGCAACTGGCATCGTTGGGCGCGGACAAGTGTGACTACGAACATAAATGCCGCGTCGTCATCCAGCGCAGCGCCATCACGCGAATTCGCCCGGCGATGCGCGAGGGCTGGAAAGCCGAGTTTCAATTCATGGTGAACCTGCCCGAATACGTTTCTCCGCATCTGTTCCAGCAAGTGCTTGAGAACGCTGGCCGACTCGTCGGGTTGGGAGACTTCCGTCCGAGCTATGGAAGGTTTTCCGTAGCGTCGTTCCTCGTGGGATTGGACGAGTGATCCGGTCTGGCGGGATGAGCCGGGCAGAGGTTAGGCGCGGCAGGGCTAGGTGTGGCGAGGTAGGGTTCGCCCGTAACAAATATCGCCCCAAAGGAGGACTGTCTCATGCGCAAGTGGAGTGCAATTTTGTTGACGCTGGCGGCTGTCTTGTGGGCCATCGGCAACGCGGATGCTTGCGGTCATCGCGGCGGCGGTAAGCGTGGCGGCGCGTCAGGCGGCGGCTGCGCCGCCGCTGGTAGTGCCAGCGGCGGTTGCGGCCAGGCGGCGCTCGGCGTGACGCCCGATGGTCGCACCTACGCCTTCGCCGTGGCGGTCGACCGCGACGAGGTCGCGTGCTACAGCGTCGCCGGCGTCCAGGTCGGCAACTTCCGAGCGGGCGTCTATCGGGCCTATCTCGGCAATGGGCAGTGGGGAGAGGCCGTCGCGGTGGGCGACCAGGCGACGGGGACGACCGTGGCGGCGAAGTGAACCGTGAGGGACCGGCGGCGTGATGCCACGCCGCTGACGCGGGGGACGGCTTCCTTGGCAGGTTGCCGGACCCCGCGAGTTGACAGCGAGGTGCGCGATGCACGCCCTCTGTGTGTTCTGCGGCTCGCGGTATTGCACCTGATTCGACACCGACGAGGAGTACGACATGGCCTTCGAGAAGATGACCCGCGAGCAACTCGATAACCGCTTCAATTACCACGCCCCGAAGCTGGACCAGGCCCAGCGCTATGAGCAGATCCGGGCGGCGATCCGGGACACGGCCATCCTGTGCGTCGGCTTGACGCCGGTCAGTCCGGAACAAACGCGGGCGCTCAACGCCCTGGACGAAGCCATGTTCCTTTTCAATGCGTCGATCGCCCGCACGGAGTGACCCCGATGACCCCATTCCGGCTGGCCTTCGTGTTCCAGTGCCTCGTCACGGGCATTCGGTGCCGCGTCGCGTCCGAAGCCGAGTGGCTGGCGTGGCGGCAGCGCGAGGACGTGTCCGAGCAGGAGTTCAACGAGGTGCGGGGGATGACGCTGGCGCAGATCGACGCGGCGCTGGCGCCGCTGCGCGAGACGAGGTGAGGGCATGGACGGCGCGGCTACCTGCAAACGCTGCGGAACGATGCGAGCCGTCGAGCAACTCGACGCGCTGGGCGTGTGCCGGTCGCCGCACCGCGAAGAGTGTGACCGCATGCTTCGGGAGCAGATGAAGCAGCGGGCGACGGCGGCAAAACGGAAGAAAGGACGGTGAGGCGATGGCGGACAAACCGTGTCGGATGTGCATTCGGCTGGGCAAGACGTGCGCGTTCTGCCTCCGGGCGGCGCGGAGGGTAGTGCGGCAGACGATGCTCGCGGAGGGCGAGAAGCTGCTGACGGCCAAGGTGGAGTGGAAGGGTTAGTCGGTGGGGGGATCGGCAGGTGGTAGTAATCCGGCCTCGGTCAGCGCCTTGATGATCGCCAGTTCGGCTTCCCACGCGACGGGACGATGGTTCTGTTCGGCGAGTTTCGCCAGCGCTTCGTAGATCGACGGACGGAAGGAGATCATGCGGCGTGGTTTGTGCCGGCTGCCGGTGCGCTGGTCGGGTTTAGATGGTTTCTTTTGTGCCATGACGGACATTGTGCAATCTCCGGCTGTAGCGCTCAAGTGCAACTGCCATACAACTATACACGGTGACTTCCGAGTTGTCATCTTGTAAAAATGTGGAAACATGACTTGACGGGGACATGTCACCGGAGTAAGATACCCTTGTTGAGTGACCGAACGACACAAGGAGACCTGCGATGACGACCCTGGAACGCCACGCGATTGTGGCCCACGACGACGAGGGAGCGGAAGTGTTTCGCGGCACGCTCGAATACGCCGACGGCGGCATGTTTGGGATACGCACTGGCCCCGGTGACGAGGACGTGACCGAATGGCCGGCTGAGCTTTGCCGGGTCTCGACGGCGGCGCGGGCGTTCGTGTGTGGCTGCTGGACGGAAGAGAGGGCAGCGTAATGACCCTCTACCGCGCCTTCTACGAGAGCGACGGCCGGATCATCTACTCCGGCCGTCCCGCCGGCAACCTGATCGGCGAACTGCCGCTGGGCAGCAAGCCCGATCACGCCGGCCAGAACGGGACGCTGGAGCGCACCGACGGCGGCGACACGTTCGAGCGGGCCGTCTTCGTGACGCCGAGCGGGCGCAGGATCGTGGTGATGGCGATGGAAGAGTCGTTGACGAAAGGCGGCACACCATGAGCGACCAACTGACCGACCGGCTCCTTCGCCGCGACTGGTATCTCTGGCGCGCTATCGAGTGCCGCAACGCTGGTTTCGTCCACACGGAGGGTCTACGAAGCGCTGGCCACCGTGGAGTGCCGGACCGTCCGCGAGCTGACGGGATGCAAGGAGGCAGCAGCATGAACGAGCAAGTACGCACCGAGATCCTGTTTCGCGCCGACACACTCCTCAGCGAAACCGAGGGACTGGCCGACGCGCTCCAGTACACGGGAGACATGGCCGACGAGATCAACGCCGACTTAAGCCTTGGCTACGCCAAAACCTCCGACAGCTACGGCGTGCTGTATAAGGCGTGCGAGACGGCCATCCGGGACGCACACAAGGAGGGTCAGCCATGATGACCACCAAAACCGTGGAAATCGTCGCCCAGGCCGACGGCACGCGCACCAGCGCGGAGTTGCTGCTGTGTCCCGACTGCGGCGGCGAGCGCTTCATGGTGTACACGCCATTAGGGATGCAGCACGTGCATTTTCAATGCATCCGCTGTGGCGTCTCGTTCTGCGATGGCTGTCAGAAAGAGGGTGCGAAGTGAAGACCTACCACGGCTATCGCCAGATGCAGCAAGCGCTCGGCGGCGGCACGACGACGCGCGTCTGCGTCGTCCAGGTGTGCGAGGGCGACGCCAAGCGACCCCTGCCGCTGCGCCTGGACCTCCGCAACCACAGCCCCAGCGGTTTTGAATGGTCCTACGGCGGCAGCGGCCCGGCTCAATTAGCGCTCGCTCTCGTCGCCGACTGTTGCGGCGACGCCGCCGCCGAGCCGCGCATCTACCAGCGCGTGAAGCGTCTGGTCGCGGCGCTGCCCCATGAGGGCTGGACGCTGACCGAACAGCAGGTCCGGGACGCCGTCGCCGCGGCCCAAGCGGAGGTGCGCTGATGTTCGTCTACATCCAATCCGAGCCAGGGCTATGGACGGCGGGCCATTACAACCCGGCGGGAGACTTCGTCGCC
>CAJCIJ010000191.1 GCA_903970315.1 Actinomycetota bacterium | reverse complement strand
GGGGCGGACCGGGAAGTGGTTTGCCCTGGAGCACTCCAACCTGGAGCCCGACTTCGTGCTCGTCGGCAAGGCGCTTTCCGGCGGCTACATGCCAGTCGCCGCCATGACCACCCGCAGAGCAATCTTTCAGGACGCCGTCGGAACGCTTGAGCGAAGCTATGTCCACCAGTCCACGTTCGGGCGAAACCGCCTCTCGATGGCCGCCGGGCTTGCCACCCTGCGCATCATCGAGCGCGACGGCCTGCTCGAGCAGGTCCAGCGCGTCGGCGCCGTGCTCCGCGAGGGCTTGGAGGACATGCGGAGCCGGTATGAGATGGTCTCCCAGATCCGCGCCTGCGGCCTGATGATGGGCATTGAACTCGGCGCGCCCAAGGCGCGCGCAGCACGCCTGAACTGGCGCCTGATCCACATGGCCAGCGAGGGGCTGTTCCCCCAGCTCATCGTCATCCCCCTGCACCGCGACCACGGCATCATCACGATGGCGGCGGGCAAGAACGACGTCATCAAGCTGCTGCCTCCCCTGACCCTGTCGGAGGCCGAGGCACGCACGTTCCTCGGCGCCCTGGACACCGTGCTCGACGAGTGCCACCGGAGTTCAAGCCGCAACATCGCTGTGGTGCGCGATATCGCGACGACAACGCTTCGCCGCCGCGCCCGCGCCGCGCTGTCGTGAGCGGCACCAACCGGCCTGGTGGGGCCAACGAGCCTGGCGGGGCCAACGAGCCTGGCGGGGCACCGATGCGCCGCGGCCGGTGCCTGGTCACGGGCGCAACCGGCTTCATCGGCGGCCGGCTGGCCCAGCGTCTGCTCGATGACTCCTACGAGGTCCGCTGCCTTGTCCGCGCCAGCAGCGATACCTCCCATCTTGATGCCCTTGGGGTCCAGATGGCAGTGGGCGATCTCACTGACGCCGACACGCTGGCGGCGGCGGTTGCCGACTGCCGGTACGTCCTGCACTGCGGCGCTCTGGTGTCCGACTGGGCAACGGTGGCCGAGATCACCGCCGCAAACGTGCACGGGACGCGAAACGTGTTGGCCGCCTCCGTGGGGGCATCGGTGGAGCGGTTCATCCACTTCAGCACCACCGACGTCTACGGACACCCGGGGTCCGGCACCATCGATGAGAGCTACGTGCCCCAAGGGTTCGCCAACTGGTACGCGCAGACCAAGCGTCAAGCCGAGGACGAGGTCCGAAGCGTCGGCGACCAATCGCCCCTGGAGACGGTGATCCTGCGCCCCGCCACGGTCTACGGACCGGGCTCGAAGGAGGTGGTCGGCGAGATCGCCCGCGCAATCGCCGGAGGCCACATGCTCCTGGTCGGCCGCGGCCAGACGGTCGCGGGGCTTTGTTATATCGACAACCTGCTCGACGCCGCAAGCCTCGCCTTGGAGCACCCCCACGCCCCCGGGCACGCTCTCAACGTCACCGACGGCCTGGCCGTCACATGGAGACAGTTCACCGATGCGCTCGCCCGGGGACTGGGCTGCCCCGGGGTCCGCTTCAGCCTGCCCTACTGGGCCGCCAACGCCATCGCCACTGCGCTTGAGCACGGCTATAGGCTGGCCAGACGGGCCACAGGACTTCACACCGCACCGCTGCTCTCGCGCCAGGCCGTGCAGGTACTGGGCAAGGACCAGGATTTCAGCAACACCCTGCTTCGAGAAACCCTCGGGTGGGCGCCTCGCGTCGATTACCCAACAGGACTGGACGCGACGCTGGACTGGCTTACCGGCGAATATCTCAAACGTCGATGAGCGAGCCTCAGATCGCACCCGACCGCCTGCGCCACGTCAGTGGTGTGCCCGAGAGCGCCATCTCGGAGGTTTTGGCGGCGCGCCTGCCCACGCCCACGCCCGCACCATGGACCACGTCGGGCTCGGGCCTGGTGTGGCTGCACCGCTCCTCGGCCGGCGCCGCCCAGCACCACCAGCGGGGCCTGGCCTTCCAACGCTCGCTGCCCATCACCGTGGGGGCGTTCCTGCGTTACGACCAGGGCCCGGTTGGCGCCTACGACGAGGTGCTGGGCGTACCCACCCTCGTGATCGACCGCCGCCGCGTGCGGGTACCAGTTGCTTTCATGGCGGTCGATTCCGAGAGCTCCATCGCCGGTGGGCGCGGCAACTGGGCGCTGCCCAAGACCATGGCGCAGTTCCAGTGGGAGAGCGAGCGCGGCGCACCGCATCGGCTCAGCGCCAGCGGCGACGGCTGGTCGGTGGCCGCACGCGTTCGCTGGTCGGGCCCGCGCATGCCTCTGTGGGTGCGTGGGTCGCTGGCTCAGGTCAACGCCGACGGCACGGTCCTCGCGGTGCCAGTGAGGTCCCGCGGCGTCGGTCGCCTGGCACGCATCGAGGTGACCTCGGAGGGGCCCACGCTGCCGTCCTGGCTGCGCGCCGGTGTGCACGCCGGCGCGGTCCTGGAACGCGCCACACACACCATCCTCCCTGCCGTCCCGCGATCGGCCAGCGGGCGCACGCCATGACCGTTACCGCCACCGTGCGATCCGACGGCGAGACGTTGCGCCAAGAGGTCACTGTCAACGGCCGCCACACAATCGTCACCGACGAGCCCGCGTCACTGGGAGGCACCGACACAGGCCCGACTCCTGAGGAGCTGCTGCCCACCGCGCTGGCCGCCTGCATCACGGCGACCGTAACGCTCTATGTGCTCAGAAAGGGCTGGAAGCTGGACTGGATCGACGTGCACATCGACTACGACCCGGATTCTGTGCCGCGGCACTTCGACGTCGTCATCGCCCTCCCCGACACTCTGGACGCCAACCAGGTCCAGCGCCTGCACGAGATCGCCGGACACTGTCCCGTGCGCCGCTCGCTGGAAGCCGGATTCTCCTTCCAGGAGCGCGTCGCCACAGGGCCGCGCGCCTAGACAACGAGCGCGGCCGTTAGACGTCTAGCTTCGTTAGACGTCTAGCTCGGCCGTTGCCTGGAGCTTGGGATCCGCTGGGTCCACGATCTTCAAGTTCAGCGGGCGGTTTTGCAGCGAGTAATCCTTGAGCTTGTACAGCAGCAGGGCACCTTGGGTCGACGAAGAGCCCGCCGGCGAATCCAGCCCTGGGATCCTGCCGCCCGGTTCGACTTCCTTGGCCGCGTACACATACGGATTTGATCCCGCCGGGACAATCGGCACGTAGACGTTGCCCTGGGTGTCGGAGATCGTGATTTCCGACGCCGACGGCTGCGGATGACTGGATTCGTTTGTCACCTGGATGAACACCGCAAACCACTCTTCGCCCGGCGACAGCTTGGCCTGGGCGGGTGTCAGGCCGGACAGGTAGAGCGCGTCTTCGTCGTCGTACGGGTTCAGCGCCCGCGAGATCTGCACCTGGTAGACCAGCGATCCCACCGTCAGGTAGGGGGCCGAGACACCGCCCTCGCCCGCGTAGGTGCCCGTCGTATCTTTGTCGCTGGAGCTGCCGCAGGCCGCCAGCGTGAGCGCCAGCGCAACACTTGCGCCCAGTAGGGCCAGCGCGCGGCGGGGATGTGGGAGACGGCGCGGTGCCATGACGCCGGGCAGTCTAACCACCGGCGCTGTCCGGGTTGGCCGCGGTGTTGCCGGCGCGGTCGTGCTCGTCGCCGCGCCCCTGGTTCTCGACGATCGTCTGGAGGCGCCGCATCGCCCTGCCCAGCTGCCGCTCGGTCCACCGCCGTGCTCCAAGCGCGTCGCGCAGGTGGTCTGAGGGCATCACCGGCTGAGTCTCATACGTCAGGCTCACGCGCGTCGTGCCACTGGCCGCCGGGGCAAGCTTCCAGGTCGCAAGCGTGCGGACTCTGTTGGCCTTGCCCGACCGTCCCGCCTCCACGATGCTGTGCGGTCGCTCCACATCGACCAGTGCCGTATCCGCCCACGCATACCGATTCATGCGCATCTTCATGCGAAAGCGGGCCCCTGCCCCCACGCCCACTGTGCCCTCACGCGTAAGTCGCCAGTCGGCAAGGAAGTGGTCGGTGAACTCCGGGCGATTGGCGACGTCCTGCAGGTAGTCGAAGACGGCCTCGCGCGGGGCGTCGATGATCACGGAAACGGTCACGGGATCCACAGCGTCGTAACTGTAATGCCCGCGGCCCCCGACGGGCATTCGCGGGCGCTCCCAGGCCCGTCGTCGGGCTTGCCACGCCCACCTCCAGGGCGGTCGATCATACGTCCAGACCCCAAACCCGGCCAAATTCCGGGTGTTAGAATCCCCGTTGAGTCGTCCGCGATCGCCGTCCCAAAAGCCGTCCATGAGGCTAAGCCCCCGCGATCCGGGGTTATGGGCATTATCGCCAAGAATACGGAGCAGCTGATGGAGTCATCTATCGAAGGCACCATGCCGGGCGTTGGGTCCTTCCGCTGCCAGGAGTGCGGGCATACGCTTACGGTCAACCCCCCCGTCTCCGAGGCGCCGCGCCAGTGCCCCAACTGCTCCAGCAACGAACTCGTGCGCGCATCGCTGTTCTCGACCACCCGGTTCACCCGGGGGACTCCCCCCAACGCCGGGGACGAGAGTGACGAGCAGCCGACCTGGATCGAAAGCGCCAGGGCCCAGATCGCCGAGCCCGGCGAGTACCTCGCCTACGAGGAGGACGGCGCAATCAAACTCGTTGCGCTCACGCGCGAGTGGACCCGCGTCGGTCGCAGCCTGGCAGCAGACGTTCGCTTCGACGACCCCACCGTCTCTCGCCGACATGCCCTGATCGTGCGCCAGGCCGACGGCGTCCGCGTGCTCGACGACCGCAGCCTCAACGGCGTGTTCGTCAACGGCGAGCGCGTCGAATGGCGGGTGCTCTCAGACCGCGACGAGATCCTCGTGGGCCGCCACCGCCTGACGTTTATCAGCGACACCGTCGGCGCGGCGCCTGCGCCGGCCCCCAGCGAGCTGCAGGCAGCCACCTAGTCGCCACCGCGGCCGCCCGGTCGTGGCCGCGGCGCATGGGCGCGCCCGGTCGGGGCACGGCGCAAAGCCGGCCTGCCGCAGGCATCGGCGAGGCTCCAGCCGGGCGTGTGCGGGCCTGAGCAATACTTCTGCGCTATGGCCACCACGATCGCAGTGCTCTCGCAGAAGGGCGGCACGGGCAAGACGACGGTCGTGCGCACCCTCGCCGACGTCATGCAACTGGCCGGTGTGAGCACTCTGGCGGTGGACCTTGACCCGCAGGGCAACCTCTCTGACTACCGCGACGTGCCGCCGGAAGCCGAGCCGACCGTCGCCGACGTCCTGTCCGGGCGCGCCTCGCTGGTGCAGGCAATCCATGGCGACGGCACGGTGGTGCCGGCCAATCTGAGCCTCGCCGAGACCGAGCTTGCCCTGGGTGGCAAGATCGGGCGTGAGCTGACGCTGCGGCGGGCCCTGGCCGACGTGCCCGAGCACTACCAGCTGGTGCTG
>CAJCIJ010000190.1 GCA_903970315.1 Actinomycetota bacterium | reverse complement strand
AAGTCACGCCAGCCGACCGCCTCGATCATCTCGATCGAGACCAGCTTGTCGTAACGGCCGCCCACGTCGCGGTAGTCCTCGCAGATCACCGTCACGCGGTCCGCCAGCCCGGCGGCACGCACGCGCTCGCGCGCGTGCTCGTACTGCTCGCGCGAGATCGTGGTGGTGGTCACCCGGCAGCCGCGAGTCCTTGCGGCGTGAAGGGCAAAGCCCCCCCATCCCGTGCCAATCTCGATCACGTGGTCCTCGGGCCCAAGCTCCAGCGCTTCGCACACGAGCTCCAGCTTTGCCTCCGAGGCCTGCGCGAGTGTCATTCCCGCCCGTGGGAAGTACGCCGAGGAGTACATCATCGTCTCGTCGAGCATCAGTCCGAAGAAGTCGTTGCCCAGGTCGTAATGCGCAGCTATCGCCGACCGGCTGCGCGACCGGGTGTTGCGCGCCCGGATGCCGCGCAGAACCTGCAGGGGGACCCGCGCCGGCGCAAACCGCCGGCGCCAGGCGTCAAGGCGTGCGGCGTTGCGCGCGCCCACACGCACAACTGCAGTCAGGTCCGGCGAGTCCCAAAGACCGTCCATATAGGCCTCGGCCAACCCTCTGCTGCCGTGGCGCAGCATCGGCCACACCCGCGCCGAGCGCACCACAACGGTGGCGTGCGGGCTGCCGCTGCCCAGCACGAGGCGCCCTTGCGGTTCGATGATGGTCAATGCTCCCGAGCGCATCCGGGCCAACATGGCAAGCGCGATGCGCCGTGCAAACCGCTGCCAGAGGGTCATGCCGAGGCCTCCGGATGCGGGTGTACGGGCACCCCTCTGAGCTTCAGCGCAAGCGCGTGCCCGTAGATGAGCGCAAGCACGCGCAACGTCGCCGCGGGATACCTGAGGGTGACGCGCGCCAGGCCCGAGCGCGTCAGCGGCGAGCGCCGCAGCGACAGTGTCGCGTCGAAGGCGCGCACCCCGTCCTCGGTGTTTTCGATGTGCACCGACAGGGTCTGGCCGGGTACGCCCACGCGCCAGACATACCGCTGGTCCATGCCCATGAAAGGCGACACGTGCAGCCGCTTTGCAGAGTTTGCTCCCAGTACCTGGCCGTCGTCGTCGCGTGCGATCACGTAGGCGTGTCGCTCGCCCCAGGGCGTGCTCGTCACCTCCGCCACCACCCCATCCAGGCGCTCGGCTGCATCGAAGCAGTAGTAGAAGCTCACGGGGTTAAAGCAGTGACCCAGCGTGCGCAGCTGGGTCAGGACGCGGATGGGGCCCTGCGGTGCCGTCCCGGTGTGTTGCTGCACCTCGGCGCGCACCGCGTCGGCGAGCCCCAATGTGGGGTCGCCCAGGTAGTCGGCGCGACGGAAGCGCACAACGCCGGGCCTGCGCGCTACCAACCGCCCCCCCACCAGCCCGTCGAGCTCGTCGAGGTCCAGGTACATCATCGCCACGCGGTGGTTGAACTCGCTCGCGCGCACAGCCACCCGGCGGTGGCGGATCGTGCCCTCATAGATTGCGCTGGAGGTCATGCGCCGACCAACTGCGTTGACGGGACTCCGAGCGCGCGCGCAACACGCAGGCCGCTCTGGACGCCGTCCTCGTGAAAGCCCCAGCCCCAGTAGGCGCCGCAGAAGTGCGTTCGACCGCCGCCACTGATCTCGCCGTGGCGGGCCTGCGCGGCGACGGCATCCGGTGTGTACACGGGGTGCGCGTAGGAGATCGTGCGGATGATCTTGGCCGGGTCGATCTCCTCGGTGCGGTTCAGCGTCACGCAGAACTCGCGGTCGGCATCCAGCGACTGCAGGCTGTTCATGTGGTAGGTCACAGTGGACCGTCCGGCGCCCTGCCCGGAGCCCGTTGCACTGCCGGCGTCGGTGGGGCCGGGGCCGGCGTCGGCACCCTCCAGGAGCCCCGTGGCGCCGTCGGAACCGTGCGAACCGTCGGCACCATCGGCCCCATCGGCACCGTCGGGGCGCAGGTGGTAGTTCCAGCTGGCCCATGCGCGCCGTCGCCGCGGCAGCAACGAGCGGTCGGTGTGCAGGACTGCCTCGTTTGGCTGATAGGCGATGGCCGAAAGCAGCTCGCGCTCGCGCTCGTCGGCGTCGGCCAGCAGCGACAACGCCTGGTCGGAGTGCGTGGCTAGCACCACCGCGTCAAAGCGCTCGGCCTGGCCCCCACGCGCGGTCACCAGCACATGGTCGGATGCGCGGCTGACGGTCTGCACGGGGGCGCTCAGCCGCAGTCGGTCGCCGAGTCGGTGTGTGAGCGCCTGCACGTACCGGCGCGAGCCGCCCGAGATCGTGCGCCAGCGCGGCCTGCCGCCGAAGCCCAGCATGCCGTGGTTGTCGAAGAACTCGATCAAAAAGCGTGCGGGAAAGGACCACATCTGCGCGGGGTCCGCCGACCACACCGCCGACGCCTGCGGGACGATCAGACGGTCCACGAACGCCGCGCTGTAGCGCCGCTGGGCAAGCCACTGGCGCAGCGACGGGTCCTCATCGCCTGCCATCAGCGAGCGGGCATCGCGGTTGAAGCGCACCAGATCGACGAGCATCCGGCCGAACGCGGGGCTGAGCAGGTTGCGGCGGCGCGCGAACAGGCCGTTTGGCGAGGAGCCGTTGTACTCGAAATCACGCCCGTCGCTTACCCCGAAACTCATCTGCGACGGCTGTGTGGCCACGCCAAGCTCATCCAGCAGGCCTTCGAATCCCGGGTAGTTGCGATCGTTGAAGACGATGAAGCCGGTGTCCACGTCGTAGCTGCCGTTCTCGGTGTCCACGGTGACCGTGTTGGCGTGCCCGCCGGCGTAGTCGGCTGCCTCAAACACAACAAGGTCGTGGGTATCACGCAGCGCGTAGGCGCAGGCCAGCCCCGAGATCCCGGCGCCCACGATCGCGACCCTCATGCGCCTCCGATCGGTCCGCGCAGCACCGATACGTTTGAGATCGCGCTCTCGCCGGCCTGCTGCAGCGAAACGTTCAGATACCTGTATCTCGACGGCGGCGCAGGCAGTGGCAGCGAGAGCCTGGCTGTGCCGGCGCGGCTCACGCCAAAGGAGGCCACAGGCACCAGATGCGTCGTGTCGGTCATCAGCCACAGCTCGTAGTGGTGGCCGGCGGCCGCGGGGGGCAGGTATTGGACGTCTACCTGCACGCGCTGCGAGCCGGCGATGACGGCTGTGGCATGCGAGCTCGCCGGCGTCCCGGCGAGAGCGCTGAGCGCCACGCGATCGGTGCGCGTCGGCGCCGAGCCCGGGAGTGACACCACCAGCACCACCGCGATC
>CAJCIJ010000189.1 GCA_903970315.1 Actinomycetota bacterium | reverse complement strand
CCCGCGCCTACGCCCCATCCACGCGAGAGCGGTCTGCCGCACCCTGCGCTGAAAGCTTCGTTCGATGATCAGTCGCGCGAGCGCGATGACCGCGTGCCGACGCCGCGGGAGCGCCTGCGCCATGCCTTCTCCTCGGAGATTCCCGAGAACGTGCTTGAGCCGCAGCGCCAGTGGGACGTCACCGCCGCTCCGGCCCGCGGCGGCGAGATCTATGCCTCGGCCAACGACGGGGTTGCAATGGCGCCTGCAGCGATGCCCGGCGTCTCGGCAAAGCCAGTGTTGCGCGTCGTCGGCGTTGGCGGCGCCGGCGTAAATGCCGTCAACCGCATGGTCGAGGCCGAGGTCGAGGGCGTCGAGTTTCTGGCCATCAACACCGATCTGCAATCCCTCCAGCAGTCCACAGCCGACGTCACGCTGCACATCGGCGCAGCCGTCACCGGCGGCCTTGGGTCCGGCGCCGACGCCGCCGTGGGCCGGCAGGCGGCCATGGAGGAGTACGACCGCATCAAGGCGCTCTTGAAGGGCTCCGACATGATCTTTGTCACAGCCGGGGTCGGCGGTGGCACGGGCACCGGCGCAGCGCCTGTCGTGGCGCGCGTGGCTCGCGAAGTCGGTGCGCTCACCGTGGCGATCGTCACCAAGCCCTTTGGCTTTGAGGGATCGCGACGCATCGCCCAGGCCGAGGCCGGCGTGGAGGTGCTGGCGGGCGAGGTGGACACGCTCATCACTGTGCCCAACGACCGCCTGCTGTCGGTCCTTGATCGCCAGACCACAATGGTCGAGGCCTTCCGCGTCGCCGACGACGTGCTGCGCCAAGGCGTGCAGGGGATTTCGGACCTGGTGACCCTGCCGGGGCTGATCAACCTGGACTTCGCCGACGTGCGCACGATCATGTCTTCGGCCGGCAATGCACTGCTGGGGATCGGCATGGGCGTGGGCGAGAACAGGGCCACCGACGCCGCCAACCAGGCCGTTTCCTCACCGCTGCTGGAGATCTCCATGGAGGGCGCTCGCTCGATTCTGCTCTCCATCACGGGCGGACCGGATCTGTCGCTGTGGGAGGTAAACGACGCAGCGCGCGCAATCGCCGAGGCGGCCCACCCGGAGGCCAACATCATCTTTGGGGCCATGGTTGACGAGAAGCTCGACGACCAGGTGTGGGTGACAGTTGTGGCCACCGGCTACGGCTCGCGCTCCTCGCGCTCATCACGCCAAGAGCCCGTCGGGGAGCCGCGCATCTCGCGCCTGAAAGCGCCCGCGACCAACGCGCGCGCTCGTAGCGGGGACAGCCTGGCGGTGGGCGACTTGCAGGTCCCCGAGTTCGTCCCACGGTAGGTCCGCCGGCGCCGAAGACGCCGACCGCAAGTGGCCGGTTACGCTGGGTAGTTCAATGAGCGAGCCCAGTCGCGGAGTGGTCGCAGCGGGGCACCCCCTGACCGCACAGGCCGGCGCGCAGGTCCTGCGCGAAGGCGGCAATGCTGTCGATGCCGCCGTGGCCGCCATGCTCACCTCGTTCGTCGCCGAGCCTCTGCTGACGGGCCTGGGAGCGGGCGGCCACATGCTGGTGGCCGGCGGCGGCGTGACCCCCACGCTGCTTGACTTCTTCGTCGAGGCGCCCGACGCCGCCAGCGACGGCGGCGCAGCCGAGCTGGAAGCCATCGACGTCTCCTTCGGCGACGCCCAGCAGGTCTTTCACATCGGCCCGGCGTCGTGCGGGATCTACGGCACGCCTGCCGGCGTCGACGAGGCGTGCAAAAGGTGGGGCACCGTGGCACTGGCCGATCTCGCAGCGCCCGCTGCGCGCCTGGCCGACGAGGGCGTGGTGCTAAATGCATCGCAGGCTTACGTCGCCCAGCTGCTGACCGATCTGCTCCGATCGACCCCGGAGTGTGCCGCGCTGTGGGCGCCCGACGGGCGGGTGCTTGGCGAGGGCGACCGCTGGCGAAACCCCGAGCTTTCCCAGTCGCTGCTGCGCCTGGGCGCTGAGGGGGCGACGCCTTTCTATCACGGCGACATCGCCGCCGCGGTGTGCTCATGGGTGGGCGCCCGCGGCGGACTCATCGGGCCCGAGGCGCTGTCGCGCTACACCGCCATCGAGCGCCCCCCGCTTGCTGTGGCCTACCGCGACCGCCAGGTGCTCACCAACCCACCGCCGTCGGCCGGGGGCATCCTGCTGGCCTACGCGCTTGCGCTGCTTGACCGCCAGCCCGCGCCACCGTCTGTCGATCTGCTCGTGGCGGCCATGGCCTCCGCGCAGGCCGAGCGAACCGGCGCGTTTCTGGAGGGCCTGGGCGAGGACGGCTTCCAGGACCGCTTCCTGGCGTCGCGTCTTTCGGCCGGCAGCCCGCTTGGCGGCAGCGCGTCGGGGACCGGCGCGCCGGGGGGCAGCGCGCTGGGGTCCACCACGCACATCTCGGTGCTTGATCGTCACGGATGCGCGTGCAGCGTGACCACCACCAACGGCGAGGGTTCCGGCGTGGTCGTGCCCGGCACGGGGATCCAGCTCAACAACGTCATGGGGGAGGAGGATCTGAACCCGCTTGGGTTTCACCGCCATCCCCCGGGACGCCGACTACCGTCGATGATGGCCCCAACGGTGGTCCTGCACGATTCCTCCGTCGAGCTCGTGCTGGGCAGCGCCGGCTCAAACCGCATCCGCTCGGCGCTGCTGCAAACGATCGTTGCTGCCGTCGATCACGGCCTGGATGCCCTCGCCGCCGTGACAGCGCCGCGCGTGCACTTTGAGTCCGGCGTGGTCTACCACGAGCCCGGGGTCGACGTGGCGCCGCGCGACGACCGCCAGCTCGTGCGTTTCGGTGACCTGAATCTGTTCTTCGGCGGCGTGCAAGCGGTGCAGCTGCGCGACGGCCAGATGGTCGGCGCCGGCGACCCCCGGCGCGGTGGCGTTGCAATCGCTGCCTGAGTCTCAGGCCGAAGGCTTGCGCGCCCCCGCCGGCTTGCGTGTCGCGCTTGGCTTACGCGCTGCAGCGGGTTTGCGTGTGGCGCTCGGCTTACGTGCCGCGGCCGCCCTGCCCGAGGCGGCGGGCTTACGGGCGGCGGTGGGCTTACGCGAGGCGCTGGACTTACGCGAGGCGCTGGACTTGCGTGAGGCGCCGGCTTTGCTTGCGGCGCCGGGCTTGTGCGCCGAGAGCATCAGGTTGTAGAAGACTCCCGCTGGCAGGCGACCCTCAAGCAGGGCGCCGTCGAGCGCTTGCAGCAGCAGGTAGCCGCGGTAGGCGTACTGGCGCCACAGCCACGGCACGTCCTCGGGCTCGGCGGTGGCCTCAAGCGTTCGGTTGGTCCATCCAAACCAGTTGGCCAGCAGCTCCTCGCCGCGCACGCGCACGTCCTGGAAGCCCGCGCTGGTGGCCATCTGGGCCAGTTGGGCGGGGGCGAAAGCCTGCACGTCTACCGAGCCCTCAAGGGCCACGCCGTCGGCGGACGCGTCGGCGGCGGCGCCGGCGGATCCATTGGCGTGTGCTTGGCCGTGCCCGTGGCCGTGGCCGTGGCCGTGGTCGTGGTCGTGCTGGTGCTCGTCCCCGAGCGTCAGGGGCCGGGCGCGCATGAGCGCGCGCCACAGCGGCGCAGCGGAGTGGGCCAGGGTCTTTGGCACCCGCGCAAGCGAATCGCCCAGGCGCGACGGCTCGCCTGCGAACACGAGCGTGCCGCCCGGCTGCAGCACGCGGTGCATTTCGGCCAGCGCTGCACCCACATCGGGGAGGTGGTGCAGGACTGCGTGACCGAACACCAGGTCGAACGTGTCGTCGGCGAAGGGCAGCTTCTCGGCGTCTGCGACCACCGTCTCGACCGTCAAGCCGCGCGCCTTGGCGTTGGCGCGCAAGGCCTTGAGCATCCCCGGCGAGATATCCGTGCACGTCGCCTTGCCAATGATCCCTGCGCCCAGCAGGTTCAGCGTGAAGTACCCCGTGCCGGACCCGATCTCAAGCGCATTGGCGTAGGCGACGCCCGCGGCCGGCGACGCCCCCAGGGCCTTGGTCAGCTTGGCCTGGACGCGCTCCTGGCTTGCGCCGCCGAAGTCGATGGCCCACTTTGAGTCGTAATGGGCCGCCGCTGCGTCGTGGTAGCGGATGTTGAAGTCGCGGATCTCGTCGGCGGTGAGCATCTCACTCATGTGTCGCCACCATATACTCGCGCCCGTCTTGCCGCCTGCCATGTCCGAGGTCGCCGGCCCGCCGGAGCCGCGCTACGTGCAACGCAACCAGCCCAGCGGCGTGCCTCCGCTGGCGCTCACCGGCGAGCGCACGCTGCCCGACGTGCCCGAGGAGAACTACTGGTTTCGCCGGCATCTGGTGGTGTATGAGTGGATCGCACAGCGCGTCGCCGGCAAGCGCGTGATCGATATGGCGTGCGGCGAGGGCTACGGCGCCGATCTGCTGGCGCGCTACGCGCAGACCGTGGTCGGGGTGGACGCCAATCCCGAGACCCATGAGCACGCGCGCCTTCGCTACCGCCGCCCCAACCTGACGTTCGCGCGCGAGCTCATCTCGACCTTCACGGCCCCCGCCGACTGCGTGGTCTGCCTGCAGACCATCGAGCACGTGCAGGACCCCGATGCCGTCCTTGAGCACTTCGCCAAGCTGGCCGGGCCTGGGGGGGCGGTGTTCATATCCACGCCCAACGTGCTCACTCTCGCCGGCGACGGCGCCGAGCGCTCCGACAACCCCTGGCACGTGCACGAGTACCGAGCCGCAGAGTTTGCGCAGCTGTGCGCAAGGCACTTTGGGACGGTGGAGATGTACGGGCTCTTTCACGCCCGCAAGCTGCGCGCGCACGAGCTGGCGATCCGGTCCGGCTGGGACACCGTGCACAAGCGTCTCGGGCTGACCAGGCGCTTCTATGACTGGTTCACCCCCGCAATCTCAAGCTCCGACTTCGCCCTGCGGGGGCCCGTCGGCAGCGAGCTGCAAGGCGGCGATGACCGCGCTGGGGGGCTCCACCGCGCGCTTGACTTCCTGGCTGTGTGCCACAGATGAGCGCCGGCCGCCCTGCGCGCAGTGGCGGCGACCGCGGGGCGCTTGCGATCGTGCTGCACACCCACATGCCCTACGTCGAGGGGTTCGGCACCTGGCCCTTTGGTGAGGAGTGGCTCTGGGAGGCCATGGTGGGCTGCTATCTGCCGCTGCTGGAGGTGCTTGACCGAGGTGTGCCGCTGACGCTCTCTGTGACCCCCGTGCTGGCCGATCAGCTGGAGGTCCCCGGCCTGGCCGACCGCTTCCACGAGTTCGTTGGGTCAGTGCGCGAGTTCACCCACCGCGAGGACGCCCAGGGAATGCGCGCTGCAGGGCACGAGGAGCTGGCGAGTGAGCTCCAACGGGCCGGCGCCGAGTACCAGAACGCCTCTGCGGCCCTGCGGGCACGCGGCGATGACCTGCTGGGAGCGCTCTGCCGGCACGCGCAGTGGACCTCCTCTGCCACCCACGCGATCCTGCCGCTGATCGGCACCGACGCCGTGGCGTCGGTCCAGGTGCACGCCGGCATCGACGCCCACACCGCACGCTGTGGCGCGCCCTGGCGCGGGGGGTTCTGGCTGCCGGAGTGCGCCCACGCCCCTCACCTGGAGCCGCTACTTGCGCGCGCCGGAGTGCTTGCCACGTGTGTCGAGCTGACCGGCCGGTTTGGACTGGGCGGACCCGCCCACTTGCGGCCCCGCATCGGCGAGGCCGGCGTGGTGCTGGTGCCCATCGATCGCGCTCTGATCGACGTGGTCTGGGGCCGCGATGGCTACCCCTCCCACGGCGCCTACCGCGACTACCACGCCCGCACCCTCCACAACCACTGCCCGTGGGCCAACAACGGCGAGCCCTACGACCGCGAGCGGGCCCAACAGACCGCCCGCGCCCACGCCGCCGACTTCGTCTCGCGCGCGCGCGCCCGGCTGGCCGCCGACGGGACCGGTCTGCCCGGCGGTGGGCTGCTGGTGTGCGCCTTTGACACCGAGCTGTTCGGTCACTGGTGGTATGAGGGCCCAACCTGGCTTTCGGCGGTGGTCGAGGAGTGCTCACGCCAGGGGGTGGAACTGGTCGGACTCGACGACGCAGTGGCTCGCTCGGACCCCGAGCCGCTTGCGCGCGACGCCGAGCCGTGGGAGGCCTCCAGCTGGGGCGAGCACGGCGACCTGTCCACCTGGTCGGGGTTCGTGGCCCGGCCCCCCGACGGCCGTCCCGTTTCCCGCAGGAGGGTTGCTGGCGCGCCACGCCCCGGGGCCACCGAAGAGCCTGGCCCTGGGGCTGCCGGCGAGCCCGGCCAGGAGCCCGATGCGGCGGTGGCGCAGGCCCATGGCGCCGCCGACGAGGCGCGCGCTACGGTCGCCGAGCTTGCCTTCCAGATCCGCGCGTGCGAGCTGTCGCTGATCGCTGCCGGCGATCGCGCCGGTGACGCCGCTGTGCGCGCGCTGCTTGCGCTTCAGGCAAGCGATTGGGTGTTCATGATCGCCCGCAAGCTCGCCACCGAGTATGCAATGGAGCGCTTGGCAGACCACCGCCAAACGCTGGAGCGCGCGCTTGGGAAGGGTCCCGACGCCGACGGGCTGTCGCTGCGCAACATCGCCCCTCACGCCAGCGCAGCGCTGCTGGCACGGGTCGGCGCCGGCTGAGGCCCGAGGGGGTCCCCGGGGCGGGCGGCGAGCCCTACGCTCCAGGCGGGTGGCGAGCCCTAGGCCCAGCGCATGTACGTGGGCGCCTCGCGCATGCGCAGGACGCGGGCGGGCACGCCGCCCACGACGGCGTTGGCGGGCACGTCGGCGGTGACCACTGCGTTTGTGCCCACGATCGAGTTGTCGCCGATGCTCACCCCCCGCAGCACGCACGCGCCGTAGCCCATCCAGACGTTGTGGCCGACGCGCACGTCGCGCTTGTAGATCCCCTGCGAGCGGATCGGCCGCTCGACGTCGACGACGCCGTGGTCGAAGTCGATCAGCATGACCCTGTCGGCGACTATGCACTCGCGCCCAATCGAGACGTGCTGGTAGGCCGAGATGGTGCACTCCTGCCCCAGCACGCTCTTTGCGCCGATGCTCACCTCGCCGCCATGCACCCGGATCTTGGTGCCGTGGCCCACCCACGACCAGCGCCCCATGCGCAGGGTGGCGTCCGGCGCTATCTCAAGGTGTACGCCAGGGCAAAGGAAGCACAGGCCGTCGGTCTGCAGGCGCTTGCCCAGCCGCAGTTTCAGCCACAGCAGGCGCGCGAGCATCGTGGCGTACTGGCGGCGCAGCATGTGGTGGGAGCGCATGAACGCAAACAGCCCCAGCACGCCGCCGTGGAGGGGAGCGGGCTCCCCGCGCACGTTCTCCTCCGGGGCTGTCGAGGGCTCAGCCACGGCCTGCATCTCGGTCATCGGTAGTTCCTAGTCAAGGGCGCCAGCGGCGATTATTGCGTCCAGGGCACCGTCCAGGGTCCAACGTAGCCGGTTGGGATCGCGCCGGACCCGCGTGAGCAGCAGACCGCCTCGAACGGCGGTCGCCGAGCGCCAGACGGGCACCGGCGTCGTGCTCGCCGAGCTAGGCTCGGTATCAGGTGGACCAGATGGTCCAACCATGAGGCAACGGGACGAAAGGAACCAGCGACGATGACCACGATTGCCGAGCAGGCCAAAGAGCTGAAAGCAGCCACCGCCAGCCGGGTGCCACCGGAAGTGGTTGCGGTGTTCGAGTCCGACCAGGCCGCACTGGCCGCCGCCGGCGTACCCGCTGGAGCGGTCTCCGTGGGCGACACACTTGCGCCGTTCGCGCTGTCCGACGCCACGGGCCAAACCTGGACGCTGGAGCAGCTCACAGCGGACGGGCCCGCCGTGATCGTCTTCTACCGGGGCGGCTGGTGTCCGTACTGCAACCTCACGCTCCGTACCTACCAACAAGAGCTTCTACCCCAGCTGGGCGCATACTCGGCGCGGCTGGTCGCGATCTCGCCGGAGACACCCGACGCGTCGCTGAACACGCAGGAGAAGGCCCAACTGGAGTACACGGTGCTCAGCGACACGGGGGTCAAGCTCGCCTCCTCGCTGGGGATTACGTTCGAGCCGTCTGAGGCGGGCCTGGAGGCACAACGCAATCTTGGCCTCGACATCCGCGCCACCCGCGCCGACGGTGACACCGCACTGCCGATGCCCACGGTCCTGATCGTCGACGGCAACCAGATCGTGCGGTTCGTGGACATCCACCCCGACTACACCGGCCGCACCGAGGTCGACGACATCCTCGCAGCGCTTCAGACGCTCCCAGAGTAACGAGGACGCCTCGCGGGCCCAGAAACGCTCACTCGGTGAGGCAGGTGTCCTCGTCGGAGTACGCCGGTGAACAGGCGCACAGAATGCGCAGCGGCTCGGCGCCCACGTTGAACAGCTTGTGGCGGGCACCGGGCGGGATCAGCGCACAGTCACCCTCGCTGATGATCCGCTCCTCGTCATCGATGACCAGCCGGCCTTGACCCGCGGTCACGAGATAGAGCTCCTCGCTGAGCTGGTGGTAGTGCTGGGTTGTTGCGCCGCCCACCGGGATCGTCGCCTCGGCAAGGCTTTGGTTGCGAGCCGGCGCTGAGATTCGCCCGGCCCACTCGCGGATCTCCGAGCCGTCGAGCGTGATGAAGGGCTCTATCTGCGCATAGGAGCGAACGTGCATCGCGCAGCCAAGCCTAACGGCCCGGGATTGACACGTTGGGGTCTCGCTGTACCTTCGGGTTTCTGATCGGCTGCTGCAGGATGCGGCGACTGGCCTTCTGGAAGGACGCCAAAGCTCGGCGCAGGTTCCAGACCCAGGCCCGCCGCTCTCGCTCCTGCCTGAATGCAGCACTTTCGCCTCGCTGCCGAGTCGATCGCAGGGGCGCCGCCGTGACGCGGGTCGTGGGCGTCCCGAGGGGCGTGCCGGCGCTTGTTAGCTGCTCCCGCTGCTCGTCTTTCCTGACGGTGTTCCTGGTAGCCTCTCGGCTTGTCGTTCGGCGCAAGCCAGCCCGGAAGGGCGACTCGAGTCCTTTTCGTAGGAGGAGGAGGAGGAAGTGACCGTGAAGCTTGGGGTCTCGGAGCGCGTGGGAGCCGCTCGCCACAGGGTGCCCCGGCGCTGGGCGCGATGGACGATCACCTGCACGGTCGCGTGCATCGGACTGGCTACGGCGCCGACTGCCGTGGCGAGCACAACCACCGCGATCTCCGCCGGCGCTTTGCACACCTGCGCGCTGACGAGCACCGGCACCGTCAAGTGTTGGGGCGATGACGAAAACGGTCAGCTCGGGGACGGGAAGAAGGAAAGCAGCGATACCCCAGTCGAAGTCAGCGGCCTGTCAGGCGTGACTGTGACCGCTATCGCCGGCGGCGGCTACAACACGTGCGCGCTGACGAGCTTCGGCACCGTCAGCTGCTGGGGCGACAACGAATACGGTCAGCTCGGGGACGGGAAGACCGAAGACAGCGATACCCCCGTCGAGGTCAGCGGCCTCACGGGTGTGACCACCATCGCCGCCGGCTACTACTACACGTGCGCGCTGACGAGCGCCGGCACCGCAGAGTGCTGGGGCTTCAACAACTACGGTCAGCTCGGGGACGGAAAAAGCGACATCATCGCCTCCCCCCTCGAAGTCAATGGCCTGACGGGTGCCGACAGTATCGCCGGCGGCGGTCGCCAAACGTGCGCGCTGACAGGCACCGGCACCGTCAAATGCTGGGGCTCCGACGAAGCCGGTCAGCTCGGCGACGGGCAACACGAAAGCAGCACGACCCCCGTCGAAGTCAGCGGCCTGTCGGGCGGGACAGCGATCTCCGCCGGCCGTTTTCACACGTGCGCGCTGACAGGCGCCCAAACCGTCAGGTGCTGGGGCGAAAACGTATACGGTCAGCTCGGGAACGGGAAGACCGAAGCCAGCGATGTCCCCGTCACAGTCAGCGCCCTCACAGGCGTGACCGCGATCTC
>CAJCIJ010000188.1 GCA_903970315.1 Actinomycetota bacterium | reverse complement strand
CCCAAGAAGCTCAGAACGCGCCCGCCCGCCTCTGTACCTGTCCAGCGCGAGATGGTGGAGGTGGTTGAGCGGTGGCTCCGCCTGCGCGAGGCAACGATGACTCCGCTGCACATCTACAAAATGCGCCTGGCCTTGCGCCGCTTCCTAGAGCACTTGGCGGAAGCAGCGCCGGAGGTGGCATCCTGGGCCTTCGTCACGCGCGAGCACGCCCTCGGCTTTGTTCGCGGCATGGTAATACCCAAGACGTCGCCCGATGGCGCCGCTGCCGCGCCCTTGGCCCGCGGCACTGTCGCTGACAGGGCAGCGACCCTACGTTGCTTCGTCCGGGAGATCAGGCTGCTGAACTGGCCCGAGGCGCCGACACGCGAGGTCCTGGGCAGATACGACATGCCGCGCACCTCGGCCCGAGTCCCGCGCTTTATCCCCGAGTCCGAGCTGGAGCGGCTGATGGTGGCCGTTCGAGGGCTTGCCTGTCCGTTTGCGCGCGCCGCCCTGCTCACGGCACGCTGGAGCGGCGCGCGCCGGAGTGAGATCAGACGCCTCCGCCTCGACTGCCTGGACAAGTATCCCGACGGGACACCGCGGCTGCGCATTCCTGCGGGCAAGACGTTGGAGGAGCGGCTCGTGCCGCTGCACAAGGAAGCGGCCGAGGCCCTGCGTGTCGTGCAGGCCATCAGGGCCGCTGCACCCGACCGCCCGCTGCGCGACGAGCGGACTGGCGACGTTACACGACACCTCTTCGCCCACCAGGGTAGATTGCTCGGCGTCCAGCCACTGTTCGAAACCAGCCTGCAGCACGCTTGCGAGGCCGCGGGCCTCGTGGATGTCCGGGGGCGCCCCGCCGTCAGCGCCCACCGGTTCCGCCACACCGTCGGCACGCAGTTGGCCGAGCGCGGAGCTAGGATCCACACGATAATGAGCGTGCTGGGACACCGCAGCCCGAGCATGTCGTTGGTGTACAGCCGGATCAGCGATCCGGAAATCCTGCGGGACTACCGGGCTGTGCTGGAGCCAGGCGCGGTGATCGCCGGTCCAGGTGCGGAGGCAATCCGCTCCGGCGCGCTCGGCAAATCTGCGGTAGACTGGCTCAAGACCAACTTTTTTAAGACTGAGCTGGAGCTTGGCCACTGCCTGCGCCTACCGGCTGAGGGCCCGTGTGAGTGCGAGATCTATCTTGGCTGCTCGCGCTTCGTGACCACGCCGGCGTACGCTCCACGCCTGGGACAGCGGCATAAGCTGGAGCTGACCATGGCCGAGGACGCCCGGGAGCGTGGATGGCCGCGAGAGGTGGAGCGTCACCGTTGCACCGCTGCTCGGATCGAGAAGCTGCTTGCCGACATGGGCCTGCAGCCGTGATCGAGGCCAACGACTCGGCGTGACAGTGCGTGGCGCCTTGTCGATCACACCTCCGCTTACTCAAAATTGCTTGCGAGGCAAAACTGATCCTGCACAGCACCGTTCGGCCGCTTTCGACACAAAGCCGACTCTCGCCAGCCTGAACGGTCCGTCCCGTGCCGCCTCACCGGGCCGACGTCATCGACGTGTCCGGCCGCTCGAGGAACGCCGTCGGCGTCATGGCCGTCACCTGCCGGAAGGCGCTCGAGAACGCCGCCGTGCTGGCGAAGCCGGTTTGGGCCGACACGGCAGCAATGGCGTTGCCCCGGGAAAGCCGGTCCATCGCGTGCACGATCCTCGCCCGCTGCCGCCAGACCTTGAATGTCAGTCCTGTTTCCGCCGGGAACAGCCTGCTCAAGGTACGGACCGACGTCGCGCCGCGCGAGGCCAGCTCGCCCACACTCAATCGGTTCTGGTGGTCGTTCAGCGCGAGTTCGGCCACGCGCCGGCCCAGAGCGCTGTTGGGCAGCGGCAGGAACGTGGGCGCGTCCGCCACCTCCGTGAGTTCGTGGAGCATGAGCCGGACCACGAGTTCCGCCTTCTCCGGTCCGACATCCGCTGCGAACGCCGCATTGAGCAAGGAGCGAAGCAGCGGCGTCACCCGCAACGCGAACGGGCGATCAAGCATCAGGGGCGACCACGCCCGTATGGCGGGCTGCTGCCAGTGCACGATCCACAGCTAGCCGTCCGTCAACACCTCCACCCGGTGCGGAGTCCCTGCCGGGACCCAGGCTGCGAGCTGCGGCGGCACCAGCCAGCGCCCCTCGTCCGTGTGGACCTGCAACATGCCCGAGGCGGCGAAGGTCAGCTGTGACGCGTCGTGGGCGTGGGTCGGCAAGCCCATGCCACGCCGCTTGCGACCGCGCTGGATGCTGAAGGGGATGCCGGGCATATGTTGGCCTTTCCGCGATGTCGATTGGCGGCACATCGTCAAGATGTTGGCGTAACACCCCGGTTGTCGCCCGTCGAGAACCCGCACGGCTTCATGCGGGGACCCGGACGCAACACGAACTGAACAGGCTTGCTGCCCGATGTCGTCTCACCTTGCTAAGTCGGCTCGCACGGACCGTGGCGTGCTTCTGCTCTACTGGCTCGCCTCGGCGTTGTTCGTCGCCTACCTCTGCATCGCGGTGGCACTGCCGGTCGTCCCGGTGTTCGTCACGGCGCGCCTGGGCTATGGCAACGGTTGGGCCGGGGCCGCGGTTGGGATCGCGTTCGCGTCCACGATCCTGACCCGGGGCATGGCCGGCCGGATCGCCGATGCGCAAGGCAGCCGGCGCTGCATGGTGCTGGGCCTGCTGGCTTACTCTGTCGCCGGGCTGGTCTGCGGTGGGGCAGGCTGGCCGGGCTGGTCCGCGCCGGCTGCCTACGCTGTCCTCCTGGCCGGGCGGTTACTGCTCGGGCTGGGCGAAAGCCTCGCAACGGTTGGGCTGATCGCCTGGTGCTTCGGCGTGACCGGGCCGCAACGCTCGGGCCTGGTGTTCGCGGTAGTCGGGATGGCCCTGTACGCGGCGCTCGCGGCCGGTAGCCCGGCCGGCGTGGCGCTGTTCGAGTGGGTCGGGTTTGCCGGCACCATGGCCGTGTGCGCGATTCTGCCGCTTGTGGCGCTCGTGATGGTGCTGCCGGTTGCGGCGGTGCCCGTCGTTTCCGGCGAGCGGCTGCCATTCTGGCGTATCGTCAGCCGCATATGGCAGCCTGGCATGGCCCTCACGCTGCAAGGCGTCGGCTACGCCGCCATCGGCTCGTTCATGACCCTGATGTTCCTGAGCCGGGGCTGGCCGTACGCCGGACTGGGCCTGACCTGCTTCGGCGGCGCATTCGTGCTGGTGCGCGTCTTGGCCGGGAGCCTGCCTGACCGGGTGGGCAGCATCCCGGTCGCCCTGGCGTCCATGGCCGTCGAGGGCATGGGGCAGTTCCTGCTGTGGCAAGCCCCGAACCCGGCAGTGGCGCTGGCGGGCGCCGTGCTGACGGGGCTGGGCTGCTCGCTCATGTTTCCAGCCATGGGCCGCGAGGTGGTGCGGCGCACGCCGGCGCACCTGCGTGGCACCGCGGCGGGTGGCTTGGCGATGTTCCAGGACCTCGCACTCGGTGCCACAGGGCCGGTGACGGGCGTCATCGCCGACCGTCTGGGCTACGGCACCGTGTTCCTGGCCGGTGGCCTGGCCGCGGGGCTGAGCCTCCTGGTCGTCATTTCCATCGCGCGTGGCGACCCTCGCCCGGCCGCGTAAGGCTGCCGGGCTTTCGGCAGGACAACTGCAACCAAGGACAGGAGCATAGGATGAGGGCAACGACCATCAACGAGTATGGCTCCAACGACGTAGTTCAGGTCGTGGAGATCGAACGGCCGGAGCCCGGGGAGGGGGAGGTGCTGGTGAAGGTGCACGCCGCGGGCGTGAACCCGATCGATTGGAAGATACGCAGCGGGGTCGGCCAGCGCCTGGGCATGACGCTGCCCATCCATCTGGGCGGCGAGCTCGTCGGCACGGTGGAGACGCTCGGCGCCGAGGTGGACGGCTTCGCGCCTGGTGAAGCCGTGTTCGGCATGGTGCACACCGGGGCGTTCGCCGAGTATGCCGTCGTCAAAGCGGCCAACTTGGTGCCCAAGCCCTCCAACCTCGGCTTCACGGAGGCGGCGGCCTTGCCGCTAGCCGGGTCTACCGCGTGGCAGGCGCTGTTCGACGAGGCCGGCCTCACGGCCGGGCAGCGGCTGCTGATCACCGGCAGCTCCGGCGGCGTCGGGTCGCTTGCGGTGCAGTTCGCCAAGGCACGGGGCGCGCACGTCACGGCCGTCGCCTCCGCGCGCAACGAGGCGTTCGTCCACAGCCTTGGCGTCGACGAGTTCGTCGACTACACCAGCCAACCGTTCGAGCAGGCAGCCCGCGACATGGACGTCGTGTTCGACACGGTGGGCGGCGACACGTTCCAGCGCGCGTTCGCCACCCTGCGGCCCGGCGGCTTCATGGTGACGGTGGTGGCGTTCCCCGACGGCGAGGCCGAGCGCCACGGCGTCCGCGTCAAACGGTCGTTCACGTTGCCCAGCGCACGTAACCTGACGGCGATCAAAGGGCTGGTCGAGGCCGGCAAGGTGATGCCGCATGTCGATACCGTGCTGCCGCTGACGGAGGTCAAGCAGGCGCTTGCGTTGTCCGAAGCGGGGCGCACCCGCGGCAAGATCGTCCTGAACATCGCCACGTGACCGAACGGAAGGCGTCCTCCAGGATCGGTGACCCTGGAGGACGGTTCGGTAACGCCGATGGCTCACTGAACAAGGAAGGGCGGAGTACTCCGACAAACGCCTTAGTGTCCGCTCACCACCAATTGCTGACCATTGACGATGACGGGAGATGGCTGGTGGCCGAGAGCCGAGCTTGACCGTCCAGATAAAAGGTTTGCACGAGCAGATTACCTTTGACATGAACGACGACCCGGCCTGGGCGCGGCGCTTCCTGCAGCGATTGGGTATTGAGGAGCTTTGCGGGCACGAACTGCGACGGGTCGCCGACGACGACAGCTGCAGTCTCGTGCTCGACTGGAGCTTGCGCATCGCACCAGTTACCCACGACCAGGCGCGGAGTTTTATCGCCCGTCACCATGCTCACTGCCGGCCACCCGTCATGTGGCGATTCCACACCGGCATTTTTAATGGTCGAACTTTGCTCGGTGTCGCCGTCGTCGGGAATCCCGTTGCCCGTTCTTACAACGGGCGCGGGATCGTCGAGGTCAACAGGCTGTGCATCCGGCGGGACATCGCCAAGCCGCTGCGCTGGAATGCCGCCTCCATGCTTTACGGCTGGTGCGCCCGGGAAGCGGCTCGCCTGGGCTGGTCGAAAATCATCACTTACACCCGTGCGGATGAGGTTGGCACGTCGCTGCGAGCCGCAGGCTGGGAACAAGAAGGCAGAATTCGCGGCCGGGGATGGCATGGCGCACGACGATCAAGGTCCAACACGAATAGCTGGATCGATAAGGTGCGATGGAGCAGAGAGCTTCGACCGCGGGCCGTCTGCAAGAGCCCTGCTGCGGGCGTCGCGACTGCAGTGGTTTCCGACATCCCGTTCATGACCGAGATGGACAATGGTTTAGCGGCGTTCTGCGTACCGCCGCATGGAGGCGGTATCCGGTCAACGTCGTCGCGGACATCCCGCTTCACATAGCCGCACCAACGTCATCGTTGCGCCACGTGACCGGCAATCGGTGCAACGCACGCCGACGAGTGCAAACTCCAGCAGTGCAAGCTCGCCGTGCTTTCGGATCAGCCGCTCGGCGGGGAGCACGCCTCGGTGCGCGCAGGTGTTGCAAGTCAGAAGCCTGAGCCAACCAGGAGGCGTTTCCCGAACGCTGCCAACCCGAGGTTGCCTATTCGGGTCCTTGCCGCCCATGCCAGGAACATAAAAAGAACATGCACGGCGAGTCAAGTGTCGCCAGTGAGTGCCTGCGGCGAGAGGCGGGACTTGACTGCCG
>CAJCIJ010000187.1 GCA_903970315.1 Actinomycetota bacterium | reverse complement strand
TGCACTACGCCCCTGAGCCGGGGGCGACGCGCGAGCGCCAGCAGGAGGTCGCTGACGAGATCTTCGCCGAGATCCGCGCGCTGTACAGCAGCCTTGGCGAGCGCTACGGTGGCTAGCTCAGAGCAGCCCGCGGCGGCGCTGCTGCGGGTCGGCGCCGTCCAGCTGAACGCGCGAGCCGACCGCGCCGCGAACCTCGCCACAGCCGATCGGCTGGTGCGGGAGGCGGCGTCGCGCGGAGCCCAGCTCGTGCTGCTGCCCGAGAAGTGGACCGTGCTCGGCACCGACGAGCAGCTGCATAGTGGCGCCGAGCCCCTGGATGGTCCGGCGATCTCCTGGGCGCAAGCCGTCGCCCAAGAGCTCTCGATCGAGGTGGTCGCCGGGTCGATCGTGGAGCAACTGCCCTCCGGCGAGGGCCTGGCGAACACGAGCGTGCACGTGACCCCGGATGGCCGCATCGCCGCCACCTACCGCAAGATCCACATGTTCGACTGCGAGGTCGACGGCACCATCTACCGCGAGTCCGATGTCGAGCAGGCCGGCGACGAGGTGGTGGTGTCGCAGATGGCCAACGCCGTGGGTCTCGGGCTGTCGATCTGTTACGACGTGCGCTTCCCCGAGCTGTACCGCATCCTCGCGCTCAGAGGCGCAGCCGTGGTGGCGGTGCCTGCTGCCTTCACCCTGGCCACCACGCGCGATCACTGGGAGGTGCTGCTGCGCGCCCGCGCCATCGAGAACCAGGTGTTCGTCGTGGCGGCCAACCAGGTCGGCGCCCATCCCGGCGGCTACCGTTCCGGGGGCCGGTCGATGATCGTCGATCCGTGGGGGCTTGTGCTCGCGCAGGCCCAGGACGCCGAGGGCTTCATCATCGCCGACGTCGACCTGGAGCACCAGCAGCGGATTCGCCGCGAGTTGCCCGTCCTGGACAACCGCCGGCCGGCGGCGTACCGGTGGCCGCAGGCACAGTGACATACACTTCTACACCGTGAACAATCAGGATTGGTTCAAGCGGCTCGTCTGGTCGGGCATGCTCGCGGCGACGGGGACCGTGGCCAGTGTGGCCGCCCATCGCATGGCCGGCGTCCTTTGGCGACGCTTCTTTGACGAGGAGCCGCCGGAGTGAGTGAGGGCCCGGGCAGCCGCACTGCAGACCAGGTGCGCGGGCCCAACGGTTCCCAAGCCGACCCGCCAACGGTCGAACTGGGGCCGCCCGCCGATCGCACTCCAGTTGCGGCCGGTCTCGGCCAGCTGATGGAGCGTCCCGAGCTTGCGGTCGCGGCGGCGTTTGCCGGCGGCCTGCTGCTGCGGGCCCTGCTGCGGCGCAGGAAGCGCTCGTGAGCGCGTCCGGGCAGGCCCCCCTGGGCTCAGATCGCGTGGGCTCCGGTTCCGGGCCAGGCCAGGACGGAAAGGCGCCCAACCCGAACATCGCCACAGCGATAACCGATGTCTCCGAGCGCGCTCTGCTGCTGGTGCACGAAGAGATAGAGCTTGCCAAGGCCGAGATCTCGGAGAAGATCGGCAAGCTGCTGAAGGGCACAGTCGTGGCGGTCGCCGCCGGGGTCTTTGTGATCGCCGCGCTTCAGTTCGTGCTCGTGGGCTTCGCCCTGCTCGCGTGGTGGGGCCTCCCCTCAATCGGCCAGACGGAATTCTTCTGGGGCTTCTTCCTGGTCGCTGGGGTGCTCCTGCTGATGGCGTTGCTTGCCGGCCTTATCGCCGCGCGCGCCGTCAAGGCCGGTTCGCCGCCGGTGCCCAGCATGGCCCTGGAGGAGGCACGCAAGATTCGCGGCTCGGTTGCCAGTGGGCCGGGTGGCACCGTGGACGGGCCGCCGACCGGGGCAGGCGCAGCGGGATCGGCACGGAGCACCAAGGCCTGAAGGGCCCCCAGCGATGGCGAAGCGTTCGGCAGAGGAGATCCGCAGCACCATGGAGGCCAACCGCGCCCAGCTTGAGCTATCGGTTGTCAAGCTTCGCGGCGAGGTGGCCGAGCTGACCGACTGGCGCCATCAGATCGTCCGTCATCGGCGCGAGGTCTTCGTGGGAGCCGCCATGGCCGGCTTCCTGCTTGGGGGACTGATCATTCCCCGGCGCCGCCGCCGCTGAACGGCCCGGCGCTCGCCCCGTCGGCTGCGGTCCGGTAGCCCGGCTGTGGTGCCGTAGCCCGGCTGCGCTGTCAGGCGGCCAGCTCGCGGGCGATGGCGCCCACGCCCAGAAGCCCAGGGCCGGTGTACGTGCCGATCACTGGACCCACTTCCGATACGAACAGGGGCTCGCACTCGAAGATCTCACGGCAACGGGCTACGAGGCGCTCGGTCTGTTGGGCCGCTTCGATGTGCTGCACCGCCCAGCCGCGGTTGCCGCGGTCGCACAGTTCCTGGGCGAAGCGGACCATGCGGTCAAACGCCCGTCCAGCGGTCCGCACCCGCTCGATCGGCGTGATCTCGTAGCCGAGCGTGAGGATGGGCTTGATCTGCATCGTGGTCCCAAGCCAGGCCTGGGCGCGACCGATCCGCCCACCCCGTCGCAGGTACTCAAGCGTGTCAAGACAGAACCAGATCTCAAGCCCCTCGCGGGCTTGGCGGACGCGCTCAACCACGGCCGCCTTGTCGGCGCCGGCGTTTGCGGCGGCAGCCGCCGCCAGCAGGACCAGCCCAAGGCCGCCGCACCCCGTTTCGGAGTCGATCACCTCCACGGCGTCGGGCTGTCCGCGCTCGGCGATTATCGCCTGCGCCTGGCGCGCGGTCTCGCAGGTTCCCGAGATGCCACCGGCGAGGTGCACCGACACGATCTGTCTGCCCTGCTCGATCAGCGGCTCCCACGCGGCCAGGAAGTCGCCGATTGACGGCTGAGAGGTCGTGGGGAGGTCCTTGTCGGTGCGCAAGCGCTCGTAGAACGCCGAGAACCCATCCATCTCGAGCTCGCGCTGGGACCCCTCGCCCCAACCGACGTAAAGGCTGACCTGATGGATGCCCATCTCGTCGGCCACGGAGCGCGGCAGGTAGTTGGTGCTGTCGGTGGCAATGGCGACGCTGCCCATGGCCGGGGCACCCTACAGAACAGGACCCCAACCCTGCGGGCCCCGCCGAGCGCTACCCGATCCC
>CAJCIJ010000186.1 GCA_903970315.1 Actinomycetota bacterium | reverse complement strand
CGGATCGGGTGGCGCCCACCGTGCGCGTGCGCGGGCGCCCGTGGCCGCAGCCCCCGTGCCAGTCGCAGGAACCCTCGCGCCGGCCGGCCGCGCCGACCCCCCAGCCGGCACCGACCATGCTCGGGCGAGGTTCGCCGAGGTACGAGATCCCGAAGAAGCCTCCAGCTTTCCTGTCTCGCCGCGGGTACGCGCGCGTTACCGCAAGGCGGGCACGCCCAAACGGGTCGCCGGGGCGTTCGTGGCGCCGGGGGCACTGTCCACTGCGCAGGTACGCAAGGATCTCGCCCAAGAGCTGGCGCTGGAACGCGCCGAGGAGGGCGGAGCGACGGTCCCGGGAGGTGACTCGGTAGGGGGTAACGGCACGATCCCCATCCCGACCGGCGTGCCGCTGGCAGTGCAGCAGGTGATCGCGGGCGCCAACGCCATCACCGACCTGCCGTACGTCTACGGCGGTGGCCATGCCTCCTTCGTGGACAACGCTTACGACTGTTCGGGCTCAGTCAGTTACGCCCTCGCGGCGGCCGGGCTGCTGTCAGCGCCGGAGACCTCAGGTCAGCTTGAGAGCTGGGGAGCGCCGGGCCCGGGCAAGTGGATCACGATCTACGCAAGCGAAGGCCACGTGTACATGTACGTGAACATCGGGAGCGCCTGGATGCGCTTTGACACGGTGGGGCGCAGCGGGCCGTTCGCCTCGCGGTGGCAGCCGGACTCGCGCTCAAACGAAGGCTTCGTGGCGCGCCACTGGCCAGGCCTTTAGCTCGCGCGCCCCGGGCGATCAGTTGTGCAGCACGAACGAGCTCAGCAGGCTCGTGGCAGCCGGCGTGGGCTTGCCGGCGTTGTGCACCGCGATGCGCAACGTCAGCGCCACCTTGTGTACATGTGCCAAGTCCTTGGCGATGGGCTTGGGAAAGATCAGGTGAACGACGCCCGTGCCACCCTTCTGGGTCACGATCACCGCCCGGCCGATCACCAGGGAGCGCGGGAAGCCCGATGGCAGATCAACGGCTACGGGCGCATGGATGTGCAGGCCCTTGGCGGTGTGCGCGTTGATCAGCACCTCGATAACCCCGGCCTCCTGCTCGTTGACGACGTAGCGAATCGCCAAGCCGTGCTTCAGAGCGGTCTTCAGCGATATCGAGGTCGCGCCCGCCTGTACGGTTGGCGCAGCGAAGGTGGGGGCGCCCGCGGCCGACGTCGAGCCCGTTACGCCGCTTGCTCCAGCGGAACCCTTTTCGGTCTTTTCGGTCTTTTCGGTCCGTTCAGATCCTTCGGTCCCTTCAACAGTGACTTCGTGAACCACCGTGGCTGTATTGCCGCCGACGTCAACGATGGTCAGCGCGACCGGATAGATGCCGGGATGGGCGAACGTGTGAAATACGCTCCCCGCGCACGGCGTCAGCCACGGAGCCGAGCAGACCGGTGCCCCAGGTGCCAAGCCGACCACCGGCGGCGTACCGTCGCCAAAGGACCAGTGGTAGGTAGCGTAGGTTGCAGGGCCTGTAAGCGAGGGCCCGTCCCAGTTTAGGGTCACGTCCGACTCCATGCCGTCCAGGCCCACCGTTTCGCCCGCTCGCACCGGGTTGGGGGCAGTGAAAGCTGGTTCCAGCTTTACTTCGTTTACGCAGGGAATCCCTGGGTACGCGAGCTTCAGGCCGGCCAGGTTGAAGGTGTCGTTGAGGTAGTACTTGATGCCGGCGATCACCTGGTTGTAGGCGATTCCCGCGCCGGTTCCAACCTGGATTTGGAACAGTTTTCCGGTGTACGGATAGAAGTCGTTGCGGCACTCATCGGTGACCTCGTTGGGTTGGCCCTGCTGCTGCTGCCACGCATCAAGCAGCGGATCGGTGACAGTGTTCTCCAACTCCATCGCGGCCTGGTTGACGATCAGGTCCGACAGCCCGTAATCGTACCCCCCATCTGGCCCGCGTTGGCCCAACAGCTGGTTTGGCTCCTGCTCGTGCGGGCCGTCGAGCCCGAGCGCTTCGGCTTCTTCGGCTTCTTCGCGTTCGCGCCGGGGCAGCGCTTCGCGTTCTTCAATTTCCCTGGGCGTCAGTGCGTGTGGACGCTCCCGTTCCTCGCGTTCACCGTTCAGTTGGTTTTCGTGTACACCCGCCGCAAAGCCCCCGTCCTGGCAGAGGTCGCCCTCGGTGCGATCCTTTACTGCGAGGTGCTGATCGCCGTCGCCGCCAGCCGTCCACGGCAGGACGTCATAGAGGACAGTTCCCGCATTGCCCATTTCGGTTTCGGTAGTGATGGCGGAGTGGTAGGAGCAGAAGCTGTTCAGGTAGCTGGAGTAGTCGGGCGGGGGCGTCGGGAGTTCGAATTCCGATGGTTCGAGTCCTTTCGCGGCCTGGGCAAGTTCTGATTCTTCGCGTTCCTTGTAATAGCCTTCGATTTCGGTGGTTTCTCCGGCGAAATCCGAGCACCGTCCGCTCGGGCCACCGGAGTCAAGGCAGACTGTCACCCCGGGTGGTGTCAACACGTCGTAGACCGTCCCCATCCCAGTTGGTAGTTCGGGGTGCGCGGCGAGGAAGGCCTGCAGCTCTTCACGAATCTCCGTGTCTGTCAGACACACCGTGCGCTGTTCTCCCGGGAAAGCCAGGAGTTCCACCAGGGGCACGCCGACCTTTTCATATCCGGATGGATCGACGCAGTTGTCAACCGAAGCCGGATAGGGGTTGGTGTCGGTGTATGCCCCCTTGAAGCGAGGCTTGTCGGTCGCCGGGCCCAAGCTGTCGCGATACTGTGAGTCGGCGGCGAAGACATTGGTCAGGGTCCCGCCGGCGTCGCCGATGGACGCAAGGAACCTGTCGATGTTCGCCTGCCAGTCGCCGTGGTAGAAGTCCTGGGGATCCCAGTAGATGGCGTAGACGGCGGCGCTGTGCATCACCGGGTGCTCAGCTGGATTGGCAAACGTTCTGACTTCCGTGTCCACTTCGGGAGACAGTGCGTCATCCCCTAAGCCTTGCCACCTCAATTCCCCTTCCCAATCGCGCAGCCCTTCGCGCGGCTGTAGCCCGACCACGGGCTCGCCGACTTGCCGTACCACGCGAGCGTCGGCGCCCGACGGAAGCGCCACAGACAGGGCCAACACCGCGATCAGGACTGCCGGAAAACCCGCATACAGCCGGCGCTGGGCGCTCGCTCGCCGCGTGGCGTCCTGGCAGGAGCGCTGCGGCCTCCAACGACGCGGGTGCAGGTGCGAAAAGCCGCCGCCTAAAAGAATCACGAAAAGCTCATCGGCAGGCGACGTAAGAGCTTTAGCCTTTTGAGCAGTTCTGGTCAGCGTCTTGCACAAGACCGACCAAACCGCGATGCTGGGGTTATGGAAGCCGCAAGCACGCGCAAGCAGCACGCCCGCGACCTGTTCAGCGCGCTGCCGCGGCACTACGACCTCGTGGGCGCACTGATGAGCTTCGGGCAGGACCCGCGCTGGCGCCGTGCCCTGGTGGATACCGTGCGTCCGAGTGACACAGACCGCGTTCTGGACGTGGCGACGGGCACGGGCCTGGTGTCCGAGCGACTGGCGCTCCGTTACGGGTGCACAGTCATCGGGATCGATCAAAGCCCCGAGATGCTCGGGGCCTCGCGAGCCAGGCTCGCCCGCAACCCCCGCCTATCCTCACGGGTGTCACTGGTCGAAGGTGAAGCCGAGCGGCTGCCCTTCGGCGACGGCGAGTTTGACCACCTCACGTTCACCTATCTGCTGCGCTATGTCGACGACCCCGCCGCGACGCTGCGGGAGCTGGCGCGCGTGGTGGCACCCGGCGGGCGGATCGCCTCGTTGGAGTTCGGCGTCCCCACGCAGCGGCTGCTGCGAGCGTTGTGGGTTATCCACACGCGGGTGGGTCTGCCAGTGGTGGGCAGGCTGTTCTCGCGTGAGTGGGCCAGCACCGGGGCCTTCCTTGCCCGATCGGTGCCCGAGTTCTACGCTCGCTACCCCATCACACAGCTGGTCGCCGACTGGCAGGCGGCGGGCATCGACTCGGTGAAGGTTCGCCGCATGAGCTTCGGAGCCGGTCTGATTGTGTCGGGTACCAGGGGTACTGGGCAGACGGCGGGGATGACCGTGGCGGGCAGCGAGACGCGCGGCGGCGAGA
>CAJCIJ010000185.1 GCA_903970315.1 Actinomycetota bacterium | reverse complement strand
CGCGGGTGCAACGCGATCGCGCTCACGCCCGCCTCTGTGACGAGCCTGTGCGCAAGCTCAAGGCCACTGTGATCGCCCGGGCGCCGGCCGCAACGGAGCTTGACTGTCACGGGCAGGCCACTACCCTCGCGCGCTGCACGCGCCAGCGCGATCGCGCGCTCGGGATCGCTCAGCAGCGCAGCGCCTGCGCCCGTCTTGCACACCTTGGGCACAGGGCAGCCCATGTTCAGGTCGATCATGTCCGCCCCTGTCTCGGCGACCGTGCGGGCGGCGTGGCGCATCACGTCGGGGTCCTGTCCAAAAAGCTGGATCGACACCGGTCCGTGCTCGCGCTCGCGCGGATCGATGCGCAGCAGCTCCTGCATGGTGCGCCTGTTGCCGTGGTGAACAGCGTGGCTTGAGACCATCTCTGAGACCGCCATGCCAGCGCCGTAGCGCTTGGCCTGCAAGCGCACAAACCAGTTGCCAATCCCAGCCAGGGGCGCCAGGAGCACGCGGTTTGGCACGGTCACGCCCCCAAGCACCCACGGGTCACCCAGGGTCGGTGCGGCCATCAAGCGGCCTCGGGGAGGTTGCGGTCGTAGATGATGCGCAGCCCCGTCAGGGTGAGCAGGTCATCGACCTCGTCGATGGTGCTCGCAAACGGCGCCACCGCGTGCGAGAGCCCACCTGTGGCGATCGTGGGGGTCCTCTCCCCCAGCTCGCCGCGCAGCCGATTCACGATCGCATCGACACCCCCGGCAGTGCCATAGATGACGCCCGCTCGGATCGCATCGATGGTCGTCTTGCCTATCACCCCGCGCGGGGCCACTGAGATGTCGACCCTGGGTAGCGCCGCTGCGCGCTCCGTCAGCGCCTCCAGCGAGATCTCGACGCCAGGCATGATCAGCCCGCCCAGATACTCCCCCGCCGCCGACACGGGGTCAAACGTGATCGCGGTACCAAAATCGACCACGATGCACGGCCCGCCCAGGCGCGCGTGTGCGGCCACCGCGTTGACAAGCCTGTCGGCACCGATCTCGCGGGGGTTGTCGTAGCGGATGGGCATCCCCGTGCGGATGCCCGGGCCCACAGCAAGCATCTCGTGCCCCAGGTATGTCGAGGCCATGGCGCACCACTCCGGCCCCAGTGCGGGGACGGTGGAGGAGACAATCGAGGCGTCGATCTGACCGAACCCAAGCTTGCGCAGGTCCAGCAGGTTCAGCAACGCCGCGCCGAGCTCATCGGCGGTGGACTGGCGGACAGTGGCAAAGCGCCAGCTCTCCACCAACTCGTGGCCGTCGAAGGCGCCGAAGTGGGTCTGTGTGTTGCCCACGTCCACTGCAAGCAGCATGAGCAGATTATGGTGCCCGTCGCTAGGTGTGGCCGGGCGCACCGTCGCAGGACAGCGGCGGTCCCGCCCAGCGAACGCCTTCTCCTACGCTCAGGGTCGCCAGGGCGCTGGACAGCCGTTGGCCGTCGGGCGTGGCCATGTCCATGTCAAGCTCAAGCGCCGGCACGAGCACGAACCGGCGATGCAGCAGCTGCTCGTGCGGTATGCGAATCCGCTCGTGTGCCAGCTCGACGTCGCCAAGGAGCAGGATGTCAATGTCAATCGCGCGCGGGCCGTGCCGCGGACCCGCTGCTGCGCGGCCCAGGGCGCGCTCAAGCCCCTTGACGGTGTCCAGGAGCTCCAGCGGTGCCAGCACAGTCGCTACGAGCGCGCACGCGTTCAGAAACGACGGCTGGTCGGTGACCTCGCCCACGGGATCGGTGTCGTAGACCGACGAGCAGCGCAGGACCGCAATGCCGGCGCCCGCCAGCGCATCCACGGCAGCCTCCAGGTGTGACCGCCTGTCGCCCACATTTGAGCCCAGCGAGAACAGGCCCGTGCGCGCGATCATGACTACAGCCAGTCCCCAGAGAGCCCAGGCGGCTCAGTTGGCTTCCCGCCAGACCTCCACCGAGACTCCCTCGACAGGGAGCGGGATGGGGGGCTCGGGCTTGGTCGCCTTCACCCACACGCTCTCCAGCTCGTACTCGATCAACATCCGCTCGGCAATCGTGGCGCACAGTCGCTCAAGTGTGCGGTAGGAGCGCTGCTGAGCGATCAGCGCCACCAGCTGGCACACCTGGGCGTAGTCCACCGTGTCTTCCAGCCGATCCGTTGCCGTGGCGTCGGCCTCGCCCAGATCCAACCGCAGGTCAAGCACCAAACGCTGTCCCACCTCGCGCTCGGCCTCGCTTGCGCCGTGGTGGGTGTACAGGGACAGGCCCGTGATCTCGACCGTTACCGACTCAAGGCCCTCCTCCTCGTCGTCGTCGTCCTCGTCCAGATCATCCGCGTCGTCGTCCTCGTCGTCGTTCAACGCATCGGCGTCAGCCTCCCCGTCGTCTCCGTCCTCCCCGGCGTGCTCGCTCGTCGGATAGTCCAGCGGCTGGTCGTCGTCGGCCATCAGGTCGTCGTCGCCAATCAGGTCGTCGTCGGGCTCGTCGGGGTCAGCTGGACCGGAGCCAAAGGGACGCTCACTCATGGGCCGCCAAGGTAGCAGCAGCCACGGTGAGGGCATCGCGCACAGCCGCCACGTCGTGCACCCGAAACACGCTTGCGCCCTGCTCGTAGGCAAGGACGTTTGAGGCGATCGTGCCGGGCAGTCGCGCATCGACGTCCACGGGCACGCTTGCGCCGCGCGCCTGGGCCGCCAGTGCGCCCAGGAAGCCCTTTCGGGAGGTACCCACAACCACCGGGAGCCCCAGCTCTACGAAGCTGTCGATATGGCGTAGCAGGGCAAGGTTGTGCGCAAGCGTCTTGCCGAAGCCAATGCCGGGGTCGATCAGCAGGCGCTCCTCGGCGATGCCCGCCGCCACCGCGAACGTCACCCGCTCCTCCAGGAACGCCCGGACCTCGTCTACGACGTTGTCGTACTGGGGGTCGTGCTGCATCGTCCGGGGCTCGCCGCGCATGTGTGTCAGGCAGCAGCGCCCGCCGCCCGCCGCCACCACCGCTGCCATCTCGTCGTCGGCCCGCAAGGCGCTGACATCGTTGACCATGGACGCCCCCGCCGCCAGAGCCGCAGCGGCGACGTCGGCCTTCATGGTGTCCACCGAGATCTCCGCGGAGCTGCCGGCGCGCGCAAGGCCCTCGATCACTGGCAACACCCTCTGCGCCTCCTCGGGTGCGTCCACCGGTACCGCCCCCGGCCGAGTGGACTCGCCGCCCACATCGACGATCGAGGCGCCCTCGGCCACCAGCGCCAAGCCGCGAGCCACCGCAGCTTCGGGGGTCACAAACTGGCCCCCGTCAGAGAATGAGTCCGGCGTCACGTTCACGACGGCCATCAGCCAGAACGGCCTCGCCGCCTGCGTCTGTGAACTCACCGCGACCGTCGCACCGGCGCCGGCTGGATGCGCGCGCTGATGCGCGCCCTCAGGACAGATCGGGTTGCTGCGCGTCCGAGGACCGCATCTCGGCGGTGCCCCCAGCGAGACCCGGCCGCGGCAGCGGGCGTGGCACGTCGCGCTCGCGACGGCGCAGCGGTGGCGGGGGTGCCGGCAGGGCGTGTGGGGCCGGCTGCTCGTCGGGCCCGAACACCTCCTGCTCGCTCTTGCCGTCCAGCAGCCCCTCAAACTCGGCCTTCTCGATCGTCTCGCGCTTGACCAGTATCTCCGAGATGCTGTCCAGGCTCTGACGGTGCTCGGAGAGGATGTCGCGTGCCCTCTGGTGGGCATCTTCGACGATCCTGCGCACCTCATCGTCGATCTGCCGAGCGATCTCGTTGGAGTAGTCCGGCTCGGTCGAGAACTCGCGTCCCAGAAACGGCTGACTGTGATCGTGGCCGAACACGCGTGGACCCAGCCGCTCGCTCATGCCGAAGCGCATCACCATCTGCTTGGCCGTGGCGGTCACCTTTTCCAGGTCGTTGGATGCGCCCGTCGTGACCTCGCCGAACACGATCTCCTCGGCTGCGCGCCCGCCCAGGGTCATCGCCATCGTGTCGTTGAGCTCTGCCCGAGTGGTCAGGAAGCGGTCCTCGGTGGGCAGCGAGATCGTGTACCCCAGGGCCTGTCCACGCGAGATCACCGAGATCTTGTGGACCGGATCGGAGTGCTCGAGGTAGTGCCCCACGATCGCGTGGCCCATCTCGTGGTACGCCGTCACGGCGCGCTCCTTCTCGCTCATCACCCGTGTCTTGCGCTCCGGACCGGCGATCACGCGCAGGATGCCCTCCTCCAACTCGGACTGGGTGATCTCCCGCTTGCCTATGCGGGCGGCCAACAGTGCAGCCTCGTTGATCAGGTTCGACAGGTCCGCGCCCGTGAACCCCGGTGTCTGGCCCGCGAGCGCGTCGATGTCGATTTCCCGGGCCAAAGGCTTGCCGCGCGTATGGACCTCGAGGATCTTGATCCTGCCCTTGCGATCCGGGCGATCGACTGCGATCTGGCGGTCAAAGCGGCCCGGGCGCAGCAACGCCGGGTCCAGGATGTCCGGCCTGTTGGTGGCCGCGATCATGATGATGTTGTCCTTGGCCTCAAAGCCGTCCATCTCGACCAGCAGCTGGTTGAGAGTCTGCTCGCGCTCGTCGTGGCCGCCCCCCAGTCCTGCCCCGCGGTGGCGCCCCACGGCGTCGATCTCGTCCATGAAGATGATGCACGGCGAGTTCTGCTTGGCCTGCTCGAACAGGTCCCGGACGCGCGACGCACCGACGCCAACGAACATCTCCACAAAGTCAGAGCCCGAGATCGAGAAGAACGGGACCCCCGCCTCGCCTGCCACCGCTCTCGCCAGCAGCGTCTTGCCGGTGCCCGGCGGCCCGTACAAGAGCACGCCCGTCGGTATGCGCGCACCGAGTGCCTGGAACTTCTTGGGGTTCTCCAGGAACTCCTTGATCTCGTGCAACTCCTCCACCGCCTCGTCCACCCCTGCCACGTCGCGGAACGTGATCTTGGGCGAGTCCGCCGAGAGCCGCTTGGCGCGCGACTTGCCAAACGACATCACCTTGGCCCCCCCGCCCTGGACCTGGTTCATGATGAACAGCCAGAAGCCGAAGAACAACAGGATTGGCAGCGCGTAACTGAGCACCTCAAGCAGCACGCTGCTCTTGTCCGTCTCGACGTTGAAGCGGACGTCGTAGGTGTTCAACTCGGTTTCAAGCTTCGGCAGCAGCGGGTCCACGTAGCCGACTTCGTAGCTCTTGCCGTTCTTCAGCGCCACCGCAAGCACGGTCCCCGACGGCTTGATGTCGACCGACTTGACGGCACCGCGAGGGATTTCTTCGGTGACCAGCGTCTTATACGTGTACGGCGACGGCGTGCTGCGGATGATCAGCTTCGACGCAAAGAACGCCAGCAGGATCACGATCAGGATCGGGAACAGGGCGTTGCGAAAACGGCTCATTGGCGGTTTTGACATTGGGGACAGTGGGAGCGGCGGCGGCGATCTGAAGACAGACCTCCCGCACTTGTGGGGAATCTGCCGCAGATCTCAGCGACGTCAAGTGTCATCGGCAACTACTGGGGGTTTCAGCAGCCTACCACCTGGTCACCCCCAATTCGGCCGCTTTGCGGGGCTCTGAAGGCTCCAACGTTGCGACAAACGGAAGGTTGCGGTGACGCTCGCCAATGTCCAGGCCGTAGCCCACCACGAACTCGTCGGGGATCTCGAACCCGACGTAGCGGATCGGTAGATCGACCTCGCGTCGGTCCGGCTTGGTCAGCAGCGCGCACACGCCCAGGGTCTCGGGCCCGCGGGATCCAAGGTTGCGCAGCAGATATTGCAAAGTCAGGCCCGAATCGACGATGTCCTCCACGATCAGCACATGGCGGCCCTCGATC